>NZ_JAGQCR010000129.1:0-8669 GCF_024346295.1 Cyanobium sp. BA20m-14 | reverse complement strand
GGGAGGGGCTGCACCGGCTGCTGAGCCAGGGCAGATGCGCTGGCCACGGTGAGTGCAAGCGGCAGCCAGAGCCAGGGCGGTTTCATCGACACTCCTGCGTGCAACTCAGGTTGCCCTGCCAGTGCGCTCAGCCGCAACTTCGTGCATCCAATGCATTGACCTGGCGGGCATGCATTGGCACGAGCGACTCAGTTGGACAGTCCTACTGACGCTCCGCATAACTTGCCGCCCACACGGCCGCAGCCATGCCCTCGGGCACGATCCGCTGGCGCCCCTCAATGCCCAGGATCTCGCCAGCTTCTTCAGCACCGACCACGCTGTCTATACCGATTAGCTCACCCTGGAGCCCCAGCCATGAGTACCTCAACCTCCACAGATGTGCTGGTGATCGCCGCTAGCAACGGCCATAACCTCCAGCTGGCCGAGCGCTTCGCAGCGGCCGCCGGCCAACAGGGCCACAGCGCTGCTGTGCTCGATCTCACCACAATCAACCTGCCGCTGTTCACCCCGCGAGCCCAGGTCAGCGGCCCACCGCCTGGCTTGGCGGGGTTGGAGGCCCAGCTGGCTGCGGCTCCGCGCTGGGTGATCTGCTCGCCGGAATACAACGGCTCGATTCCGCCGGTGCTCACCAGCGCCATCGCCTGGCTGTCGGTGCAGGGCAGCGACTTCCGGGCCCTGTTCAACTGCCGCCCTGTGGTGATCGCCACCCACTCCGCCGGCGCCGGCTATGGCGTGCTTACGGCCATGAGGCTGCAACTGGCCCATCTCGGTGCCCATGTGGTGGGCCGCCAGCTGTCGAGCAACAGCGACAATCCGGCCAAGGACGACTCCATCGCTGATCTGATCACGCACCTGCACCACATCCATATTTCCCAACCATGACCACCTCCTCAGGCCTGGTATTTCGCCCGGCCGCCGAGCGTTTCCACAGCCAGCTCGACTGGCTCGACAGCTGGCACAGCTTTTCCTTTTCCAGTCATTACGACCCAGCCTGGATGGGCTATGGGCCGCTGCGGGTGATCAACGACGACACGATCGCCGCCGGCACAGGCTTCGGCATGCACCCCCACCGCGACATGGAGATCCTGACCGTGATGGTGGAGGGCCAGCTCAACCATTGCGACTCGATGGGCCACGCCGAGGTGCTGCGCGCCGGCGAGGTGCAGCGCATGAGCGCAGGCACCGGTGTGGTGCACAGCGAAATCAACCAGGGCGATAAGCCATGCCGGCTGCTGCAGATCTGGATCGTGCCCAGTAGCACCGGCATCGCCCCGGACTACGAGCAGAAACCCTTCGCCATCGGTCCCGGCTGGACTCCCCTGCTGGATCCCGAGCAGGCCGATGGCGCCATGGCGATCCACCGGCCGGTGCGCCTCTGGCGGGCTCAGCCAGGTGCAGGCGAGACGCGCAGCCTGGCCATTGGCACAGGCCGCCAGGGCTGGATCCAGCTGATTGATGGGGCCGGGGAGGCCAATGGCCATCCCCTGCAGCAGGGTGATGGTCTGGGCTACGACGCCGGCAAGCTGGAGGGCTTCACTGCAGGGTCAGGTGGAGCAGACCTGCTGCTCTTTGAATTGTGTTGAACGTCATCTGGGGAGCTTTATGAGGGCTGGAGTGGCGACCTGGTGCGTCAGCGGGCCTGGGCGCCGGAGGTGGCCTTCCCTATTGCCTTGGCCTACTAGCGCTCGAGTAGGCAAAAGGCTGATCCAATCGGAAACCGCCTTCCGTCGCCGCCACGACAAGCAGTCTGGTCCGCCATCACCAACACTGGCTTAGCTGAGAGAGCACTTCCCGCGCCCATGGTCTTCGCGTCCCCCCGCCAATACATGCTGCTGTCGACGGCAGCAGCGGTCGCGACGATCGTGCTGAAAACGCTGGCCTGGCGCCTGACCGGGTCGGTGGGCCTGCTCTCCGATGCGATGGAGTCGGGCGTGAACCTGGTCGCAGCCCTTGGCGCGATCTGGGCGCTCACCCTCGCGGCCAAACCTGCCGATCGCAGCCACCCCTACGGCCACTTCAAGGCTGAATACTTCTCCAGCGGCCTCGAAAGTGTGCTGATCGTGGTGGCAGCTCTCGCCATCATGCACACCGCCATTGGCCGCCTGCAGCAACCCCAACCGCTGGAGCAGCTGGGCATCGGCCTGGTCATTTCCCTGCTGGCAACCGCGCTGAATGGTCTGGTGGCCTGGGTGCTGTTGAAAGCCTCGCGGCGCTTTGATTCGATCACCCTGCGCGCCGATGCCCACCATCTGCTCACCGACGTCTGGACCTCCCTCGGTGTGGTTCTGGGCATCGGCCTGGTGAAGCTCACCGGCCTGACGATTCTCGACCCCCTGATTGCGATCGCCGTAGCGCTGAACATCGTCGTCACTGGCTGGAAGCTGTTTCACGAAACCGCCTCCGGCCTGCTGGATCGCTCCCTATCCGATCCCGAGCAACAGGTTCTCGAAGATCTGCTGGCCAGCTGTGAAACAGACGAGATCCAATTCCATGCGCTGCGCACCCGCGTGGCTGGTTCCCGTCGCTTCGTGTCATTCCACGTGCTCGTGCCTGGTCACTGGAGCGTGCAGGCAGGCCACGACCTCTGCGATCAGTTGGAGCACAAGGTGGCGGCCACCTTGACCCGCACGCATGTGTTCACTCATCTCGAGCCGATCGAAGATCCGAAAGCCTGGGAAGATCAAGGCTTCCGCTGGGAGCAGGGCTAAGGCACCGCAAGCAAAGCTCTGAAGAACAGACCGCTGAGCACGTAGATCGTCATGCCGGTGGCTGCGCTTAATCCGGCGCACCACCTTGGGATCTAGACGGGCTGGGCAGGCGCCCCTCCACTTCCAGCCGCATCGTGATAATCCGCTGCACCACATACACCAGCTGGGCCGTGCTCCAGCCCGCCATCAACACCCCATTCACCGCCTCGGCAACGCTGAGCAGGCGCCAGCATGCCGGCAGGGTCATGTCGCCATAGCCAACCGTGGTGAAGGTGATGCCGGAGAAATAGAGGCTGCCCTCCAACCCCGAAAACAAGCCAAGCCCCTGATACAGCAGGGCCCAGAGCAGGATTTCCACCCACAGCGCTAGGGCGGTGAGCAGGGCCATGGCCAGAATCATCAACAGACGCCGCCGGCTGCGCGGCGCACACCAGGCGTCGAGCCGTTGCCGGTGGGTGCACTCCGCCTGGATCACCGTCACCAGCGTGTGAATCAGGGAGGTGAGGATCAGCATGCCCACCGCGATGCCCAGCTGCGCCGGCAACCCCAGGCACATTCCAGGGGCCTGGGGTTGCCGGCCCTGGCCCCAAGCCGGTGCGGCCGCGGCCAGCACGCCCAGGCCAACTGCAGCCGCAAGCCGGCGATGGCGCTGCAGCAGCGGGATCCCGGCCATCAGGAAGCCTCCGCCCCCGTCAGCTCCGGCGTCAGGGGCTCAGCCAAGGGCACCCCGAGCAAACGCGCTTCCTCCCGCGCTGCCGGCAGCAGCCGTTGTAGCTGCTCGCTGCTGGCGGCCGGATCTGTCCTGAGTTGGTTGTAGCGACGCAGCGCACTGTTGGGAAACAGCAGCAGCCCCACGGCCAGAGCCAGACCACAGCCCATCAGGTAATCAATCCAGCGGTTAGGGATGTACCAAGCCACCAGCGGCCCGTAGCCCACAAACGCCACCCCGCTGGAGATCAACGCCGTGCGCAGATAACTCGCCTTGTTCAACGCCATCACCAAAGCGGCGGTGCCGCCCATCACCAGGCCGTTCTGCAGCGCTCCGATACCCAGGGTGTTGAACACCAACAACGGCATCAAGATGCCGAACGACACACCCACCATCCGGTCGCGTACCCGGCCGAGGGTGTCGCCGATGCTGTCGTTCAGCAGCAACACCACCCCGAAATAGAGATATTTGGGGGTGACCGCTCCCACCCCCTGGCCGATGGCCAAGGCCAGGCTGGCAAACACGAGCTTGCGCCAGAAGAACGGCGACCGCAGGCCTGCCATCACTCGCTCAGCCAAAGGCGGCTCGGACTGCTCCTCGGAGGGGCTCGCTGCTGAGCTTTCCGAGACGGGGATCACCGCAGGGGAGAAGGCCAGCTGCAACGCCGTGGAGATCGCCATGCCCAGGGCAATCGCCAGCAACTCCTGGCCCCAGCCACTCCAGCTGGGTGCGCTGCTCAGCAGCGGCAGCACACCCGCCACCGCCACAACGCCCGAGAGCATCCGCAATTTCCCCGGCAGCAACAGGGTGAACAGCTGCATCAACGCGGCCACCAGCCCGAACAGAAACACCTGAGGCACCACGCTCAGAGCCAGCGCCAGCACGACACCGACCGCCATGCAGACCCCCACCACGAACAGTAATACCGGATAAATCGCCAGGGGCCAGCGGCTGAAATCCGGTCGCACGATCAGGGCCGCGATCACAGCGCCGTAGGCGATCGCCTCACCGCTGAGGTTGAGGCCATCGCCTACGGCACTGGTCAGCCCAACCGCCAGAGCGATCACCAGGGCCCCGCGCAACTGCACCATTCAGGAGCGGGGGGAACGCAACGCCCTGGCCCAGCCCACTAGCAACACCACCAGCAGCAGCGCCACCCAGAACCACAGCCGCGGCGGCGAGCTGATGGCGGCGATCACCAGCAGCAGCAGCGCAATCCAGGGGGCAGGCTGACGCCAGGGTCTCAACCAACGCTCACGGTTATTCATCGCTCCGCACCCCCCAGCCAGCGCAGGAACGGCAACACAAAGCTCACCAGGGAGCGCCGCTCCACCTCCACCTTCGCCCGGGCAGGAGTGCCGTTCTCCAGCGGCAGATCGGGCCCCCGACCGCTACTCCAGCGGAGGCCACTGGGATTGTCGGCAGGCTCCAATTCCACAGTCACCAGTTGCACCGGCGAGCTGATCTTGTCAGCGGCGGTGGCCAGGGGGTCACCGCCCTCACCAAAGGCCGCCTGGCGGCTGCGGGCAATCAGGCTCATCGCCACCTCCGGATCCCCCACCACCCGGCTCACCTCCGCTAAATCGGCGGTGGCGGGCGAGATTGCCACAATTTTTCCCTCCAGCGATCCGTAGCGCTCAGCCGTGCCTCCATAGCGCTCGCGGGTCTGCAGCAGGGGATCCAGCTGGATCGACTCGCCGAGCCGCAGGCGCACCGCATCGGCATCGCTGAACAGCGCCGTGACCAGCCGCGGACGCCGGGCCTGCAGCGGCCCGGGGCCCAGGGTGCCCAGCCGCTGGCCCGGCAGCACCGCCTGTCCAGGGCTGACCGCCAGGCTCAACAGCAAGCCAGCGCGCGGTGCCAGCACCGCCTGGGCATCCTCCTGCCCCTCCAGTTCGGCCCGATTGGCATCGAGCTGGGCCAGCTGGCCCTCCAGGGCCTTGATCTGGCTCTGGTTGCGCAGGTAGAGGTCCTGGGCTCCCACCCACAGCGGGCTGTACCGGGGGATCACCTCATCGCGGCGCAGGGTTTCGAGCGCCTGCAACTGCTTCTGCACCGGCTGGTTGGTGGTGCGCAGGGTGGCGATCTGGGCCCGGATCGCCTGCTGCTGACGGTCGATGGCCTGCCCCTGCCGCACCAGGGCATCGGGGTTCGCACCCACCGCACCAGCTCCCGCAGCCGCCTGATCCACCCGATTCAAGGTGGCCAGCAGCTCGCCTTGACGCACGGCATCGCCAACCCGCCTGGGCAAGGCCTGCACCTGGCCTGCCGATCGGGCGTAAAACCCGACGCGGCTGTCGGGCTGCAGCAGCACGGCACTGCCCTCCACCTTCACGGCCACGCCCGGCGAGAGGGCCCAGGCTCCACTGATCGCCGTCACCAGAGCCATCGGCAGCAGGCTCAGCGCCCGGTCCATTGCTGCCATGCCGCCCTGCTGCGCTGCCACTGAGGAAGTGGCCTTACCGTACCCGTAATTCTTCCTGTTGCAGCTTTGCGTCGGCGATCCCGCTGGATGAGTGCGCTCGCAGCGGTGATCCTCGGCCTGGCGCCGGGCCAGGGGGTTCTGGCAGCCACCCCTCCCCTGGTGCTCAGCCGGGCGCAGGCTCTCGAGCTGGGCCTGGGCGGCTCCCTCAGCCTGCGCAGTCAGGAGCTGACGGTGGAGGAAAACCAGGCATTGGTTGGCCTGGCCCGCTCCCGGTTTCGACCCAAACTCGATCTGGTGGCCCTGGGCACCTTTGCCCAGGTGAAGACCGACGTCGGCTTCATCTCCAACCTGCCCACCATCGGCGATCTCAACCTCAATCTCGGTGCCGACAGTTCGGCCCTGATCAACAACACCTTTGTGAATCTGGGCCTGATCCTGACCATGCCCTTGGTGGATTTCGGTCGGGGGCCTCTGCAGCAGGCGGCCCAGGCCGATCTGCAGGCGGCCCGCGCCGCGCAAGCGGAGCAGCAGCGGCGGTCCCGCTTTGACATCCTCAGCCGCTATCTCGCCGCCCAGCTGAGCGCCGCCCAGATCCCGGTCTGGGAAAGCTCCCTGTCGGTTTCGCGGCGGGTGTTGAGCGACGTCAACGCGATCCGGCGTGTAGGCCTGGCTCCTCGCATTGACACCTTTCAGGCGGAAGCCCTGCTGCAGACCGACCTCCAGGGGCTGGCCGAGGCTCAGGCCCAGTACGACATCGCCCTGAGTGCGCTGGCCCGGGTGCTGAATCTTCCGGCCGAAACGCGCGTCGAAGCCGGCGATCCACTCCAGCCCGATCCAGCCTGGAGTCCCAGCCTGAGCGACAGCATCAACCAGGCCCTTGAGCAGCGCCCCGCCCTGGAAAGTCTGATCCAGCTGCAGCAGGCCCAACGCGCCAGAGTGCAGCTGGCCCGGGCCGGCCGGCTGCCCAGCGTGGGGTTACTGGTGGGTGGGGGCGTCAGCGGTAATTGGCTAGATATTCCAAACCAGAGCGCCACCCCCAACATCAGCGCCAGCAATGGTTCCAGCGTGACCTTGCCGTCCGTCAGCACTAGTAGCAGTGCCTCCGGCAGCTTCACCGACTGGGGCGCCGCCATCACCGTGCGCCAGCCCCTCTATGACGGCGGTCTTACACGCGAGTCGATCGCCCTGGCCCAGCGCCGCGCCGCCCAGACGGAGATCACCGTCCAGCAGGCCCAGCAAGCCATCATCCAAAGCGTGGAAACCTGGTTCGCCACCCACCGGGCAGCCGCGTCCCAAACCAGGGCCGCACGGGCGGCCATCACCGCCGGCGAGCGTTCGGTGCAGGATTCACTGCTCCGGTATCGAGCCGGCCTCTCCCCACTCACGGAACTGTTGATCGCCCAGCGCAACCTCCAGGTGGCCCGCTCCGCCGAGGCCAGCGCCATCTACCGCTGGAACCTCAGCCGAGCCGGGTTGGAACTAGAAACGGGTCTGGAGAGCTGATCCCGGCCTTGCTGCTTCGCAGAAGCCTGCGGCTAGGCATCGTCTTGCCCCTGGGCTCGCAGCAGGAGGGATCAGTGCTGGACGATCCAGGTGTGCTCATCGCTCCAGCTCAGGCCAGTGGCCGGAACTCCCACCGTGGAGGGAGCTGGTTCAGAGCTCCAGGCTGGCGCAGCGGCCATGCATAGGCCCAATGGAAAGGATGCCCGTGCAAACTCCAGCGATGGCAAGCAAGGTATTGCTGGTTGTGGCGGCGTTGACGGCTCTTGCCTGGCCGGCTGGTGTCTCTGGTCAGGGCGTTACGGCCATGGTGCTCTCCATTGGCGATGGCGACACCATCCGCGTCCGCCAGGCCAGCAAAGCCATGACAGTGAGGCTGGCCTGCATTGACGCCCCGGAAACGGCACAAGGCACGTATGGCCAGCAGGCCCGCAGCTACCTGCAGCAGCGGCTCCCTGTCGGCCGGGAGATCAGGCTCGAGGTCAAAACCACCGATCGCTATGGCCGCTCGGTAGCGGAGGTGATCGCAGAAATCAACATCAACCTGGCGATGGTGGAAGACGGCCAAGCCTTCGCCTACCGCCAGTACCTCAGTGGGTGTAATGCCCAGGAGTATCTGGACGCCGAATACCGTGCCAGCCGGCGCCGATATGGGGTCTGGCAGGTGGAGGGCGGCATCACCCGGCCCTGGGACTTCCGCCGCGGACGCCGCTAGCGCTGCAGCGAGATCAGCTCCTATGCCAAAGCCCAGGACCTGCTGCGCCAGGGGCACAGCTATCTCGATGGCAATGGCGATGGAGAAGCCTGCGAATCCCTGCGCTGACAATCACCTTTTGCAATATCGCGCACCTTTTGCAATATCGCGAAGCTGCGCTATTGGTTGCCTCTGGAACCAGTAGAAGCAAAGGCTTGGCTATTGATTTAGTGAATTGACACAGCACGTGGGTTTGTTATGTTCTGGGTACCACGCAAGTATCAAATGATTACCGGTTCAGAACTGCTCGCCAAGGTCAAGGAGCTGGGCGATGTCTCCAAGTCAGATCTCGTGCGTGAGTGCGGCTATGTGAGCACCAAGAAAGACGGCGGCGAGCGCCTCAACTTCACCGCGTTCTATGAGGCCCTGCTCGGTGCTAAGGGGGTAAGCCTTGGTGCCGATACCACCGGCCGTGGCAAGGGTGGCCGCAGCCTCAGCTTCGTGACCAAGATCCAGTTCAACGGCAATCTCATGGTGGGCAAGGCCTACACCGCCCTGCTCGACCTCAAGCCAGGCGATGAGTTCGAGATCAAGCTGGGTCGTAAGCAGATCAAGCTCATCCCTGTGGGCAGC
>NZ_JAGQCR010000128.1:0-8823 GCF_024346295.1 Cyanobium sp. BA20m-14 | reverse complement strand
GAAGCCCTCCCCAGTCGTTGCCACGCCGATCGCCAAAGCCTCAACCACTTCGACTACCGCAAACACCTCCCCCGCCAGCCGGCCGAGCACTGGCAGCAAGCCCAGCAGCAGCAAGCCTCAGGGTCCCGACTGGCGCAGCTACGGCCCGCTGCAGGTGGACTGGGCCAACTGGCAGCCCATGGGGGGCAGTTTTGTAGCCCCAACCCTTAATAGCGATGGCAAGCCCGTTTATTTGGCAGTCAACTGCGGAGCCCGCAAGCTCAATGCCACCAGCCAATCAGGCCAATGGAAAAGCTGGGATGCACCCCAGAGCGACTTTGAGGAGCAGCTAATCAGCGATATCTGCAAAGCCCGGGCCAGCTAATCCAACCGGCTAGCCAAGCACCACCACTCAGGCTGCCCAGTCAGGCAGCCCAGTGAAGTGGCCAGGGCTGGCGCACGTAGCGCCGGCCCGAGGCGCGCAGATAGAGACGCTGGGCGCCGTCATCGCTTTCGCTGAGCAATTCCTCCTGGGCCAGCCGCCGCAGCAGCCACCCCCAGCTCGCTTCTTGCTGCTGTCGCTGCTCAACCGACACGGCGGATGCGAGCTCCTCAGCCAGGTTGCGTAGATCGCGGCCGGGACGAAGCTCCAGCACCTCCAGCGCCTGGTGCGCCTCAACAGACCAATCCCGACTTTCACGGGGACTACGGCAGTTATCGCAACGGCCGCAGGCGGCCGCCAGTTCCCCTACGGCCAGCAGCAGCGCCTGCTCCCGGCAACCCTCGCCCTCCGCCACCGCTTCCATCCGCCGCAATTGTTGCTGGGCCAGCTCCAGCCGTTGCTGGTCCTGCTGGCGCTGGGCCCCCACGCCCCGAATTGCCCAGCCCAAGCTGGTGCGATCAGCCGAGTCGTAGAGCACCAGACAGCGCGCCAGTTCCCCATCCCGGCCGGCCCGGCCCGATTCCTGCAGATAACCCTCCGGACTGGCCGGCAGGTCCAGGTGCAGCACTAGTCCCACATCCGATCGGTCCACTCCCATGCCGAAGGCCACGGTGGCCACCAGCACCGGCCGCGGCTGCAGCTGGAAATGCTCCAGGGCCAGCTGGCGGCTTTCGGGGTCCATGCCGGCGTGATAGGCGATCGCCTCCACCCCGACCCCTGTCAAGCGAGCCGCCCATTGCTCCACCGAGCGGCGGGTGCGCGCATAGATCAGCACGGCGCCCCGGGATGCCCCCAGCTCCGCCAGCACCAAGGGCAGGGGATCGGGCGGGCGCACCTGCATGCCATACACCAGGTTGGTGCGGCGGGCCGAACGCACCTGGATCAGCGGTCGCCGCAGCTGCAGCAGGCGAATGATGTCGGCGCGCACCTGGGGGGCTGCGGTGGCGCTGAGCGCCACTAGGGGCACCCCGGGGCACTGAGCCCGCAATTGGCCTAGGCGGCGGTAATCGGGGCGGAAATCATGGCCCCAGGCGCTGATGCAGTGGGCCTCGTCCACCGCAAGCGCCACCAGCTGGCCGCTCTCCAGAACGTCGTCGAGCAGCTGGCGGGTGGCTTCCCCCTGCAGCCGCTCCGGGGCCAGATAAAGCAGCCGCAGCCTGTGATCGCGCAGCCGCTGCAGCAGCTGGCGCCGCTCCGGCAAGGCCAGGCCGCCATGCAGGCAGGCGGCAGGGATGCCTCGGCGTTGCAACTGGCTCACCTGGTCCTGCATCAGGGCAACCAGGGGTGAAATCACCAGCACCAGCCCACCACGCACCAAGGCGGGCAGCTGATAGCAAAGCGACTTGCCACCGCCGGTGGGCAGCACGGCCAGGCAGTCCTGGCCGGCCAGCAGGGCCTCCACCACCGGCCGCTGACCGGGACGGAAATCGGACCAGCCAAAATGGCGCTCCAGGGCCAGCGCCAGGGGATCAGCGGGGCCAGAAGGCAATTGGGCCCTACCCGTAGTGCTCACTGACCATAGCGACCACCAGATGCGGTGCTAGGGGCCGGTCATGGCAGGGGTGGTGGCGGTAGCTGCTCCGGTGACTCCTCCACTAGTTGCAAGCGCACCCGCTTGCCCCCCGCCAACTCCCCCAGGGACACCCGCAGGGTGCTGCCGCTGAGCTGGCTTGGTGGCTCCTTTTTCTGGTTGTGGTGCCAGCTGGCTATCAGGCCGAACTCCGGGCTGCTGAACAACCTGAAAAGCCTTGAAATCCGCTTAATTTCAAGCGCCTAGCTAGGCGGAATCAGGCGACCGGCTGCATCAGTCCACCGCCGGGGCCGGAATCGTCATCATCGTTGTTGTTGCCGGCACCTGGTTGAAGCATGGCGTACATGCCGATCGCCAGGAGGCTCACCACTCCAGAAACGAGGCTGAACCCGCCCCCTAAGCCCGAACCTGCTCCGATCACTTCGCCCATGGATCGCCGTTACACAACTTCTCATGAATGTAACGGATTTTTGCGGAATCTGGTTGGTTAAGGGGCCCTTGGGCCCAGGAGCGGCTCGCTGGCGGCGCCTACACCGCCAACACCTCTTCGTTGCGGGCCTTGAGCTGCTCGCGCCGCTGGGCTTCGGTGAGGCCATCGCTGCCTGGGATTTGCTCCGCCATTTGGTTGAGCCAGCCCATCAGCTCCTCGAGCTGCTTCTCAGCAGGCAGCACCCCCAGGCCCCGGGCCAGCACCTTGGCGGTGGCGCCCGATCCGGGCTGAAACACCAGGCGGCCATGGAGGTGCTGGGGCAGGCCCTGGCGCAGTAGGCGGAAGGCGGGCTCCTCCATGGGGGTTTCCAGGGCGATGTTGGGTTTTTCCGGCTTGATGCGGGAGAAGCCGCAGCGCTTGGCCACCAGCTTCAGCTCCATCAGCTGCAACAGCGAGATAACCGGCGCCGGAATGGCGCCGTAGCGATCCACCCAGCCGGTGGCCAGCTCCAGCAACTCCTCCTTGCCGCCGCACTCGGCGGCGGCCCGGTAGGCGGCGATCTTCTCGTCGTTTTCCGTGATCCAATCGCCTGGGATGAAGGCGGTCACAGGCAGGTCGATCTGGGTGTCTTCCACCACTGGGATGTCCTGGCCTTGGATTTCAGCCAGCGACTCCTGCAGCATCTCCATATAAAGGTCGAAGCCGATGGTTTCCATCTGGCCGCTCTGCTCCACCCCCAGCAGGTTGCCGACGCCACGGATCTCCATATCGCGCATGGCCAGCTGGTAGCCCGATCCCAGCTGGGCGAATTCCTGAATCGCCCGCAGCCGTTGCCGTGCAGCTTCGCTCAGGGATGCATTGCCGGGATAAAACAGCCAGGCATGGGCCTGGATACCGCTGCGCCCCACCCGGCCCCGCAGCTGATAGAGCTGGGCCAGTCCGAACTTGTGGGCGTCCTCGATCAGGATCGTGTTCACCCGGGGGATGTCGAGGCCGCTCTCCACGATCGTGGTGCAAAGCATCAGGTCGGCTTCGCCGGCGTTGAAGGCCACCATGGCGCTCTCCAGCTCGCCTTCAGCCATCTGGCCGTGGGCGACCAGCAGCCGCAGACCCGGGATCATTAGCCGCAGGCCGGAGGCCACATCCTCAATGCCCTCCACCCTCGGCACCACGTAAAAGATCTGGCCGCCGCGGTCGAGCTCCTGGCGGATAGCGCTGCGCACCGCCTCCTCGTCGAGGGCGGCCAGGTGGGTCTTGATCGGCCGGCGCAGCGGCGGTGGTGTGGTGATCAGGCTCATCTCCCGCACGCCGGAAAGGCTCATGTAGAGGGTGCGGGGGATCGGTGTGGCCGAAAGGGTCAGCACGTCTACGTCTTTTCTCAGCGCCTTGATCTTTTCTTTCTGGTTGACGCCAAAGCGCTGCTCCTCATCCACCACCAGCAGACCCAGCTGCTTGAAGCCGGTGCTTTTGGAGAGCAGCTGGTGGGTGCCCACCACCACATCGACCGTGCCTGCGCCCAACCCTTCCAGGATTGTTTTGCGTTCGGCGGTGGTGCGGAAGCGGTTTAGCAGGCTCACCTTCATTGGGTAGGGCGCAAAGCGCTCCGAAAGGGAGCGCCAGTGCTGCTGCGCCAGCACCGTTGTGGGGGCAAGCATCGCCACCTGCTTGCCCGCCGTGACCGCCTTGAAGATGGCCCGGATCGCCACCTCCGTTTTGCCGAAGCCCACGTCGCCGCACACCAGCCGGTCCATTGGCTGGGGCTGCTCCATATCCCGCTTGACATCGGCGATTGCCTTCACCTGGTCGGGGGTGGGCTCGTAGGGGAAGGAGTCTTCGAGTTCGTGCTGCCAGGGGCCGTCGGCGGGGAAGGCGAAGCCCGGTGCCTGGTGGCGCTCGGCGTAGAGCTTGACCAGATCCACCGCCACCTTGCGCACGGCCTTTTTGGCGCGCTCCTTGGCCTTGGCCCAGGCCGTGCCGCCCATGCGGTTTAGGTCTGGAGGCGCATCGGTGCTGGCGCGGTACCGGCCGAGGCTGCCCAGCTGGTCGGCGGCCACCCGCAATAGGCCGTCGGCGTATTGCACCACCAGGTAGTCGCGGGATTCGCCGCCGATCGCCAGCTTTTCCAGCTTCAGAAACTTGCCGACGCCGTGGTTGCGATGCACCACGAAATCGCCCGGCTGCATCTTGCCCGGATCCACGGTGCGGCTGGCAGCCTTGCGGCGCCGGCGCACGTAGCCGCTGGCGGCTAGGGCGTGCTGGCCAAAGAACTCCCGGTCGGTGATCAGCACCAGCCGCCAGGCCGGTAGCTGCAGCCCTTCGAGCTCGGCGGTGCCCTTAGTTTTCAGGGCCACCGGCGTGGCCTGCTCCACCAGTCGGTCGATGGCTGGAAAGTCGGCGGGATTGGGCACGAAGCGGGTGATGCAGTCGTGTTCCTCCAGCAGGGCTACCGCCCGCGAGGGCTGGGCCGACAGCAGCCAGACCTTGGCTTTCTCGGCCACAAAGCCCTTCACCAGGCCTGCCAGCTTGCCGAAGGCATTGGGGTAGGCCGGCACCGAGCGGGAGGCCAGGTCAAAGCTGTTGGGGTGCTGGTCGGTTTCGTGCAGCTCGGCCAGATCGAAACCGGCAAATACCTCCGCCTGCTCCAGGGCGTCTGCCGCGGGGCGATGCAGGAGCGGCGGCAGGATCGTCGGCGCCGCGCTGGCTTCTAGTTCCAGCTCCTTCACCACGTCGGCGTAGTGGTCGCAGGCATGGTCAAACCACTGCTGGCCATGGGAGAGGCAGTGGCGCCGCTCATCGATGGCGATCAGGGTGTGGGGCGGCAAATAATCCAGCAGGGAGGCCGGCTGCTGCCAGGCCAGGCCCATCAGCCTCCGCATGCCCTCCGGGGTGCCCCCTTCGAGTAGCTGCTCGAGGGCCTCCGGGCTGAGCATTTGCTCGAGCCCATCCGGCATCGACTCGCGCAGGGCATCGGCGATCAGGGGGCCGTAGCCGGTGGGTGTGAGCCGCACCACCTCGATGGCGTCTAGGGAGCGCTGGGAGGCGGGATCGAATTCCCGCAGTTTCTCCAGTTCTTCGCCAAACAGCTCCAGCCGCACGGGCAGCTCGGCACTCACCGGAAACACATCAACGATGTCGCCGCGCCGGCTCCAGCTGCCCTCCTGCTCGATGGTGGGCACCCGTTCGTAGCCCAGCCGGCTGAGGGTGGTGGCGAGCTGTTCAAGGTCGATCGTGTCGCCCTTACGCAGACTCAGGCATTGATCCCGCAGGGTTTCGGGAGGCGGCAGGTGCGGCTGCAGGGCCCTTTCCGTTGCCACGATTGCCAGGCGGCGGGGGGCATCCAGCAGTTCGCTGAGCACCTGCAACTGGCCCCAGGTGATTTCGCTGGTGGGGTCAAAGGGCTCGTAGGGGCTGCCCTCGCTGGTGGGGTAGAGCTGGCAGCTGTTCCACCCCATCAGCTCCAGCAGCGCTGCCCAGCGGCCCGCTTCCTCCAGGGTCGGAACCAGAACAAGCAAGGGCGCCTCGGCAGCCCCGGCCAGGGCGCTGCTCACCAGGGCCCGCGCACTGCGCCCCGCCCCACTGAGCCGCAGTCGGTCGGCCCGCTGCAGACGCAGCAAAACCTCGCCGGTGAGGGGCACCTGCTGCAGCTGGCGCACCAGGGCGGTGAGGGGCATGGGGTCAGGGAATCTCAGAAGGCTCCGATCTTCGCAACTGGCACCAGAGTGGTGTTGGTTGCCGCCAACTTCTGCTTCGACTTCACTGTCTGTCCAAGACCAGCTGTCTGTTCAACACCAAGAGGCTGTTCAACACCAAGAGCCTGTTCCCTACTAACCGGCTGGCTAAGGCGCCAGCCGTGTTGGCGCTGGGCGGCTTGCTGGCTCTGCTGGGGGCTTGCTTGGCAAGCGAGCCTGCGCGCCCAACGGCCCAGGCGGCAGGTCTGCTGCCTGAACAGGAGGCGGCTTTGCTGCAGCGACTGGCTACAGCTGATCGTCAGTGGCTGCCGCGGGCTGAAACCCTTCCCAGTGGTGCGGTGCGTTACCACTACCGCCGCCGGGCCAACGAACCCCGGCTGTCTGTGGCGGAGCTGCGGGCCCTGATCGCCCACCCGCCCAGCTTTGGGGCCGAGCGCCTGGCGATCGGTGAGCTGCTCATAGTGCTGGCCAAAGCCGGGGTGCGTCTGGAGCTGGGTCAGCCCCGCAAGCCTGGGGCGGCGGGGGAATGGGACCCGGCAGCACGGACCCTGCGCATTCAGCCCCGGGTGGTGGCTAAGGGCAGTGTGGAGTTTGCCCGGGTGCTCAACCATGAGGCGATTCACGTTGCCCAGAGCTGCAGCAACCGGGGGTTGCGTTCCCGCCCCCGGCCCCTGGGTTTGCCCTCAGCCTTGCCCGATCACCTAAATGGTGTGCTGAATGAATCTGTCTACAGCCAGGCATCGGAGCAGGAGCGGCAACTGGAGCGGGAGGCCTATGCCAATCAAACCCGCTTGAACCTGGGGGCTCAGTTGGTGCGCCGCCATTGCGGCACCTAAACGGTTGGGTCGGCCCGTTTGCGCAAAAGTTTTCAATGGGCACCATATAATTTCAACCATAGATCGAGTAAATTTTGGCTACCGAACAGTCCCAGCCAGAGAGCACTGCGGCCTCTGTTCAACCCACCATTGAATCCCTGCAGAACGGAGATAGGCCCTTTGTATTGGCTGATTCCCTAGGACAAGTGGTTTCGATTAACAAGGCTTTCGAGCAGGCCTACGGCTGGACTGAAGATCAGTTGCGCGGCCAACCCCTGAGCCTGATCTTGCCGGGTGCTTTTCAGATGTCTCACCAGTTGGGCTTTTCCCGCTTCCAGGCCACGGAGCAGTCCACCATTCTTGCGCACCCGTTGCGTCTGAAAACCGTCTGCGCCGACGGTAGTGAGGTGGTGTCTGAGCATTTCATTTTGGGAGAAAAGCGCGAGGCTGGCTGGGTTTTCGGGGCCACCCTCACCCCCTTGCCAGGCTGTATGGAGACTGATGCCTGAAGCCTCCACTCCAAATGACGAAACGACACTGGTCGTTGAGTTGCGCCGCACCTTGGGCCGGCTTGATTCTGCCCTTGGCCAGATAAGTGAAGGACTCGTTCTGGTCAATGCGATCGGCCAAGTGCTGTGGACAAACGCCTCTTTTGATAAATTTGTAGGTAAGTCCAGGCTTGAGATACTCGGAGTGGATCTTCACGGGATTCTGCCACTAAATATTGTTGGTGAACCAATCCTTACCATTGAGCAGACCCGAGGGGGATTGCTGAAGACTGTTTTTGTCACCGTGATTCTCAGTGAAGATCCGGTGCATGCTCTGGAAATCGAATGGCGTCCCGTAGTCACGGAGGTGCCAAATCCATTGATGTTCTCCTTTCGGGATGTGAGTGCTCGGATCTCATTCGATGAGCTGCAGCAGAAAAGCCAGCAGATCGAAGAGAAATGGTTGTCAACCAGTAAAAAGTATATAGATCTGCAGTCGAAGCAGCTGGCTCTAGCGGCCAAGGTGATGAAGTGCCCCGTGACTGGCTTGCCCAATCGTCGAGGCCTGCGCGCTCGGATTGCAATAGCCTTGCAGCAGCTACGTCGTCGGCCCGGCTTAGTCACACTACTGTTTTGCGATCTAAATCGTTTTAAGGAAGTAAATGATTCCTACGGCCATCAAGTTGGTGATGAGTTGTTGATTGAGTTGGGTAAACGGCTTCAATCCACCCTTCGTCCTGAGGATGTGCTTGCCAGGCTGGGGGGGGATGAATTCGTGGTGTTGAGCCCTGGTGTGCCCACGCCAATGGCAGCAGTACGGCTGGCGGAACGCTTGCAGGCTCTGGTTTCCAAGCCCTGGATTTCACAGGATTATTCGATTACACCCAGCATGTCTGTGGGTATTGCCTCTACTGATGATCCTGAGGTCACTGTAGATGAGTTATTGCGCCGTGCTGATCTGGCGATGTATGCGGCTAAGGGTAGCGATGAGCGCTCAATCACCATCTATGACAACGTAATTGATGCTCAGGTCAGGCGGGGAGTTTTGATAAAGCGCCAGTTGCAGTCTGCAATTGATGGTGATCTACTTAAGGTTGATTTTCAGCCTGTTGTTGATCTAAAGAGCCGGGATTCGATTGGCTTCGAGGCGCTCGTCCGTATTCGTGATTTTGAGGGTGCCTGGATGGCGCCAAGCGAATTTATTTCGGTTGCCGAGTCTGTGGGCTTGATTGATCAATTGGGTGATCTTGTTTTGCACCGTTGCTTGGCGGTGCTGAAATTGACAGAGAATACAGCCCCTGATCTTGTAATTTCGATCAATATAAGTCCGCTGCAAGTCTGCCGGGAGGGTCTTGCTGGGCGGATGATTGCCATCGCAGAGCGCTATGAGGTTGATTTAGGGCGCCTGGCTGTTGAGGTCACCGAATCCGTCTTGATAGATCGTCCTCG
>NZ_JAGQCR010000127.1:0-8940 GCF_024346295.1 Cyanobium sp. BA20m-14 | reverse complement strand
TACAGTCAAGGCGGCCAAACACGCAAGGACTCCGCTTTCGCCAGCATCTACTTGGATCTGTTGCCAAGCAAGCGTTTATCGCCTTACATTGGTGTTGGCATTGGAATTTCATTTCTTGATGTTGGCGCATTTGCCGACCCTGGATTGAGCTACCAAGGCTCTTCGAAATCATTGCTAGGCTATCAAGCAAAAGCAGGCCTTTCCTACGCTATTGATTATAAATCCAAAGTCTTCGCAGAGGCTGTATATCGCGGCACAAGTGGGTATGGCACTGATGATGGATATGACAATGGGATAACTCCTCTTTCTCTAGCTGGGGAGCACAGATTGGGCTTAGGATTGGCTTATAATGCCCTGTCTGTTCTCACCGCTGACATAGGCGCCTCAGTAGTAACGGCCGGGATATTCGCCAGGGTGGTCGATGCGGCTGATGCGGATCCCTGAGGCCGACTGGCCGTGAAAGCGCAGGATGTCGCTACCAGAGACCAGAAATCCCCGCTCCTGGGCAAGCAGCGACACCTGATCAGCCGTAAGGGCGTCGGCCATCATTTGCCGCAGGGTTGGATCAGCCCTCGCATGGGCCAGAAACAGCAACAACTCACTTTGGGACACGGCAGCTCAGCAACCCCTGCAACATAGGACTGCCGGCAGGGTAAATTTGATCGGCTCTTGACGCAGTACCCACCTGATGAATACCACCCCAGCGGGCATCTTTTGCCGGTTCTTTGAATGGCCTCATAGTCGTTGCTCGGACTGCTGACGCAGTAGCTGCCAAAGCTGCAATCGCGCAGGCAAGGACCAGAGTATTGCGGCCCATCGTCTTGTTGGGCATAGGTACAGATTGGCGCCTAGCATGTGGTTCATGGTGCAAATACCAGCTCCTCCACTCAAGGTTCAAGACCTGAGCCGCTGGGCCCCTGCCGCAGACCGGCGCAACCCGATTGCGGTCTTGCAGGAACAGGAGGCCGATCGCCTGCCCTGGCTGGTGCCCGTGCGCCACAGCCGCATGGCTCACGACGCCTTTGCGTTCTATCGCGGCACGCCGGCGGTGATGGCCCATGACTTAGGCAATGCACCCAGCAGTGGCCTGGAGGTGCAGCTCTGCGGCGACTGCCACCTGGCCAACTTCGGCTTCTACGCATCGCCTGAGTGGAGCCTGGTCTTCGACCTAAATGATTTCGACGAGACCGTACGCGGGCCCTTTGAGTGGGACCTCAAACGGCTGGTGGCGAGTGCTGTGCTCGCTGGGCGCAGTCTGGCTCTGACCAGCGACCAGCAAGGCCGGGTGGCCCGGCGCACCGCCCGTGCCTACCGCAAGGCGATGCAGACGCTCGCAACCCAATCACTGCATCAGGTGTGGGCGCAGCGCATCGATGTCGACGCTTACATCAACGAGCTGGAGCACCCACCGCTACGGCAGCACGTGCTCAAGGTGAGCGCCAAGGCCAGGGCCCGCACCTGCATAGAAGCGGCCGACAAACTTTGCGTACGGGGACCCGACGGGCAACTGCAACTGCGCCATGACCCCCCGTTGATCTGGCGCCATGCCCTGTTGGATCGCAGCTGGACCGCCGACATCGACTGGCGCGATCTGGCCCAGAACCATTTGCAACTTTACCTGTGCTCCGTCCCGGCCGAGGTACGCCACAGGCTTCAGCGATACCACCTGGTGGATGCGGCGATGAAGGCCGTGGGGGTGGGTTCGGTGGGTACCCGCTGCGCCATCGGCCTGTTTGTGGGCCCCCACCCTGATGACCTGTTGATCCTCCAGAGCAAGCAGGCCGAAGCCTCGGTGTTTGAGCCCTATGCCACCACCCCATCACCCGATCACCACGGCCAGCGGGTGATCGAAGGGCAGCGGCTGATGCAGACCGTGAGCGACCCGTTTCTGGGATGGACGAGCAGTTTGCAGAGGGATCTCAGTTACTACTGGCGCCTGCTGCGCAACTGGAAAGGTTCGGTCGACCTGGCCAGCCTGGATGCCAAGGGTCTGGAGCTCTATGGCGAATTGTGTGGTCGAGCTCTGGCCAAAGCCCACGCGCGTTCGGGTGATCGCATAGCGATCGCGGCCTGGCTGGACGCCGGCAAGGTCTTTGACCAGGCCCTGGAAGCATTCGGCCTGCACTACGCCGACCAGGCCGAGAGCGACTACCGGCTATTCATGCAAGCGATCAAGGAAGGGCGCCTAGAAGCCAGCATGATCTTCTAAAAACAATCGGCTGTTGTGCAGGCTGCTGTGCAGGTTGTTGTGCAGTAGCTGGCACGCCGGCTGGGGTTACGTCGATGCCTTGGTTATGTTCCAGCGGCTAGTGGAGGGGCTGACCTCGTGAAGGTGGTGCCGTTGCGGCTGCAGCCTGGAGACGATCTCCGTCAGGCGCTGCTGAGTAGAACAAAAAATTCCGCCGCTACCGTCATGACAATGTCTGGCGCCTGGGCTTAGGCTGGAAGCTTTAGGTGCAGTGATGGCGTCATCGACCTTGGGGAGTGAAAAGTTGCGGAGTGAAAAGTTGCGGACTGAAAAACTGGACCTGCGGCTGACACCAGGGGCCAAGCAAACCCTGCAGCGGGCGGCTGCGGCGGCCCAGCGCAGCGTCACCGACTTCGTGCTGGAGAGCGCCCTGGCTAGCGCGGCCGAAACCCTGGCCGACCGGCAGAACTTCCAGCTTGTTCCGGAGCGTTGGGAGGCATTTGTGTCGGCCCTGGATGCACCTCCCCAGGCGCATCCCCGTCTGGCGCGGTTGCTGCAGGAACCCAGCGTGATCGAGGTGGGATTTGCCGCAGAGCCAACCGCTGGTGGCGCTGGGTGAGCCGTTATCGGATCGAACCACTCAAGGCCAGCCATTCCCTGGAGAGCTTTGATTGTGGCGACGAAGCCCTGAACCGCTTCTTGATTCGTTTCGCCCTGGCGAACCAACGGGCTCGAGCTAGCCGCACCTACGTGGTGTTGGCGGCTGATGGAATAGTGGGTTTCCACACCCTGGTGGTGGGCGAGGTGAGCCCGGAGCAGGCGCCCGAGCGCATCGGCAAGGGATTGGCGCGCCATTCGATTCCGCTGATGGTGCTGGCCCGGCTGGCCGTGGCGGTAGATCACCAAGCGCAAGGCCTCGGCGCCGCCCTGCTAAAGGATGCCATCGGCCGCACATTGGCGGCTGCAGACATCGCCGGCATCCGCGCGCTGGCTGTCCATGCCAAGAACGAACGGGCACGAGGCTTCTACGAGCATTTCGGCTTCCGGCCCTCGCCGAGTGATCCGCTGCACCTGTTCGTGTTGCTCAAGGATCTGCAGAGCATGTCCCCTATCTAGTGTTGCGAAGGGATAAGTCATGGTGCAAGGAACACATTCAGCCCCTGTCAAATCAGTCGCTGGCTTGATAGATCGGTGGGGATGTAGTCGGCTGGGGAAGGCCAGCCGCCCCAGGCGGAAGGTTTCCAGTTCGGGCTTCACCGGCTCTTGACTCAGTAGCTGCCGGATGAACACCATCCAGACGGGGAGATGTCTACTTTGGGCATGGGGTGCAGCGATTGCTGCGCCAGGGCGGCGCCAGCATTCAAAGCTGCGATTGCAAAGCCGAATGCGATTGCAAAGCCAAAAAGTAGGGGGTTTTGGCCCATGCACTTCTGGGCAGGGGCACAGATTGATGCGGTTCAGCCATCTGGTGCATCAATCGCAACCCTGCACGGAGATCCGATAGCTGAAGCCCACGGCCGCTGGCCTGGTGGTGGAGCCCACCCGGAAGTTCATCAGATTGGTGCGCTTGCCGGGCACCGCCTTAAACGGGCCGAACTTCCGGCCGGTCCCTGGCTCGAAGGTGGGCGTTTGGTTTACCACCTGCAGGCTTGTGCCATCGGTGAAGCGCATGAACGCGGCCACCGGGAAGGTGGCACGCTCGGTCGAGGCCGACGTGAAGAAAAACTGATAGCTGCGGAAGTATCGGTCCACGATGAAATCCGTGTTCCAGTTGGTGCTGCCAAGCAGACGATCCGGGCCGATCCGTTTAGAAACCACCGGCTCGCCGCTTCCGCCGAGCGGCATCAGAAAGCGGCAGCCGGCCTCGGCGCTGCTGCTGCCGGCCGCGACGGCCACAACCGCGGAGAGCACGATCGGAGGGATCAGGCGCATTGAAACCATCATAAGAGGCTGGTATCCAGGCAGAAGCATGACAGCCTCCAGCGGGGTCGGAAGGCCGGCACGCACCGTCAAACGCGGGCCTGGTTCTGTTCCCAGATGAAGCTTGGCAGCCGGTGCAGGGCTTCCCGCTGGATGCTGCTCCAGGTGTCGATCATGGCTGCCAATTCAGGCGCCTCCGCCTCGAAAGTGGCGCGATGGGCCACCGTGTGACGATCACGGGGCACGATCGCCAGCTCGAACGGCGGGCCAACGGTGAGGTTGGAACGGTAGGTGAGCACTTCCGAAATCAAGCACAGCCGGGCGGCATCCTCCAGCGACAAATTGATGTTGCCCACATTGTCGAGCGGCGGCTTTCCGTATTTGGATTCACCGATCTGTAGATAGGGGGTCTGGGGGGTGGCCATCACCGCATTCCCCTGTGGATACACCATGAACAGACCATGAGGTTCGCTGCCAATCTGCCCCCCCAGGATGAAACTGGCCTCTGCGCTGGTGCCCGCCTGCTTCAGGGCGGTGCAGTGTTTCTCCTGCACTGCCACGCTCACCGCGCCGACATAGGCGGCCGCTTCAAACAGGTAGTGACAGGAACGTAGATCCTCGTTAACGCTGGCCTGGCTGCCAATCTCCTGATCCAGATCCCGCTGGATGTGGTTCACCACTGCCTGGGTGGTAGAAAGATTGCCAGCAGCTAGAAGCACGAACAGCCGGTCGGAGGTCGGCTGAAATACATGCATCTTGCTATAACTTGAAATATAATCAACTCCTGCATTCGTGCGGGAGTCGGAGGCGAAAACCAACCCTTTCTCCAGCCAGTAACCGATGCAATAGGTCACCTTGAATGGTCTGCAATAGCTCCAAAACCCTAGCAGTAAGGAGAATGTGAGCCCAAGTGCCCCACCACCATTCACTGCCCCAGCTTGGCCGCCTTCAGCATTGCCATCCTGGTGTTGCCGATCTCACTGGCAGCACCAGCCGCAAAAACGCCGCGGCCCGGGGTCAGTGCATCGGCAAAATCGTCAGCCCCCCGTTCAGCGGCATGGCCGCCCGTAACCGCCTGTCCCAGTTTTTCTCTAGGGTGAATCAAGTCGCGATCGCCATCCTGGCGTGCGTGATCATCATGATTCCGATCAATACTTCATGGCGATGGGGAAGCCTGCGAATCCCTGCGCTGACTGTGGTCCCAGGAGTACGGGAATAGGTACTTCCGAAAGCCACCGACAGCTGAAAAGCGGCGTACTTTGAAGTTGAGGGGAGGCCCGGTAGCCAACCTGACCCTCACCCTCCAATAGAGTCCGGCCAGGGATCACCCGAGCCGGTGAACGCAACGGAGGTGCGAGTGTTGCATCAGAGTGAATGCGATGGCGTGGCGCGAATGCCATCCCGTAACTGCAGAGAGGAATATGACAGTTCTATTTCCTGCGCTCTTAAATCTTGGGCTGCATAACCCGAGCCGAGATCACAACCGAGAAGGTCAAGCCTCGAGCATCTCTTCTACCAAACGTGATCCCTATTCCTTTCCTGCCAGGCCCCAGACAGGTGATCAGTGAACCCCCAGACACCCGACCGGCACACCTTGTGTGAGGAGGTGACCGCCGCAACCGGTGCTAAGGCGCCCCCCACGGGGCGCCTTTCAAATGACCTGCTGCAGCCCGATTGCACCGCAAAGGTGGAGTAGGCGCGCAGGAGCAGGAGTAAACGTGCGAGGTCATGGGTGGCGGGCGGCTTCAAGCCCGTGGTGTGCAACCAGGCATGAACGTTGCTGAATGCAGCGTCAGCGCCGCAGCGTCGAACCCAGCTGTTTTTCGTGCGAAAGAGTGGAGGCGCGCTTCCACCTTCAGGGCGGGTCCCTGGCAAGACAAGCCATTGCCCATCCCCTGGCTAGCCGGATTCTCAATATATATCTTTTATTGGTAATCCTGTTATTGAGCGTTTATTGAGATTCTGAGTGAGGCATGGCCGCAAGCGAACAGGTGATCCGCGCTCCCGCCCAGCTAGGGACGTTGCTCAGGGGTGTGCGACAGCAGCAGGGCGTGAGCCAGCAGGATTTAGCCCTCAAAGCCGGTGGCACGAGCCAGGCCAGGCTGTCCCAGCTCGAGTTGCAGCCCGGGCGCCTCACTGTGGAGCGGCTGCTCTTGATCCTGGCGGCCCTCGACCTCGAGCTGGTGGTGCGGGCGCGACAGATCTCCAGCGAGCCAACCGAGTGGTGAGGGGAAGGCCCACGCATGCGCGCTCCCTGGCGGTGTGGATGAACGGCATGCGGGTGGGCACCTGGTCACTGCCGGCCCGAGGCCCCCAGGAGTTCAGCTACCGCGAGGCCTGGCTCCGCTCCAGCCAGTTCCGCCCGTTGTCGCTGTCGCTACCTGCTGGCCTCGGGGCCAGCACCCTCAGAGGTACCGCCGTGGAGAGCTGGTTCGACAACCTCCTGCCCGCAGCCAGCACCAGTGCCTTCGATCTGCTGGCCGCCATTGGCCGCGACTGCGCCGGTGCCATGCAGCTGCTGCCGCCGGAGCAGGAGCCCAGTGGCATCGATCGCATCAAGGCCAGGCCCCTGAGCGACCAGGAGATCGGCCAGCGGCTGCGCACCGTCACGGCTGCACCAGCGCCAGGATCCCTGAGCGCTGACGCCGATGAGTTGAGGCTTTCCGTGGCAGGTGCACAAGAGAAGACAGCCTTCTTATGGCACAACGGCCAGTGGTGCGTGCCGCTGGAAAGCACGCCCACCACCCACCTGTTCAAGCTGTCGATGGGGATCATCGGCGAGGGGCAGATCGACTTCAGCACTTCAGTGGAGAACGAGTGGCTGTGCGGCAGGATCCTGCATGCCTTTGGTTTGCCGGTGGCTCCGAGCGAGATCGCCAGTTTTGACGGGCAACGCTGCCTGATCGTTGAGCGTTTTGATCGCAAGCTCCATGCCAGCGGCAGCCATTGGTTGTGGCTGCCCACGGAAGACTGCTGCCAGGCAACCGCCACACCGGCCACCATGAAGTACGAAAACAATGGCGGGCCAGGAATGGTGGCCATCGCCGAGTTGCTGGCTCAATCGTCAGAACCCAGCGACCTGGCAACCTTCTTCAAGGCACAGGTGCTGTTCTGGATGCTGCGCGCCATTGATGGCCACGCGAAGAACTTCAGCCTCTTCCACAACTCCGGCGGGCGCTTTCAGCTCACCCCGCTCTACGACGTGTTCTCGGCCTGGCCGGTGATCGGTCGCCGCAGTGGCCAATGGCCACAACAGAAGCTCCGGATGGACATGGCCTGGCACGGTGAAAAAGGCAGCTACACCAAGCCTCTGGAGATCACAGCCCGGCGCATGCTGCTCACCGCCAAAGGCTTGGGCTTGGTGATGCACAAGCCCTCCTGGACGAGTTGATCGTCCAGGCTCCAGCAGTGGCAGGTGTTGTGCGTTCACAATTGCCGCCTGCCTTTCCTGCTGGCGTCGCCGATCCGGTGTTGTCGGGTCTAGAGGCTTCAGCAACTCAGCTCGTTTAGGCGAAGCGGCTGCCGTCGGGGCTAATGAAGCTCACCAGGGTTTGTGCTGCTGATAAGGCCCAGGCCCAGGAAACCGGCAAAGAGCTGTTCCTAGGCCATCGGGTCACGGTGGTGCTGAGAGAGGGCGAACCGGGTACCTAGTGCCCGCAGCAGCATCGGCGGCAGCGAATTGGTCGGCCAACCTGTCAGCGATTTAGGAGTGGCTTGACCAGTAGAGCGCCTAGTTTTTCGCAACCAGAGTTGCGACTACTGGGGGATAGGATTGGCCCAATTGAAAGACCTAAATTATTGTCAAAGTGCGCCTTTCAGAGACGACATGGTCTCTTGTGAAATACTCACTTAGCTTTTTTGAGTTGGCGCAGACCGAGTGCGGTCAGGCTTGTGCTGCAGCACCACCACTGGTATAGCTGTATTTAGGGGATTGAAAACAAACGGGCTATCAACCATGCAATTTATTTAGCAAGCAATTCCTTAATACGATTCGACTGGGAGCCAGCAACGCGGGCGGAACCATCGGGACTCAAGCTGGGCCCCGGCTGATAGCGGGAGGGCTGGACGTCCTTCACACGTACGGCGTAGACGTGCAACCCGATCGCCAGGCCCAGCAGGAGCAGCAGGCTGAGGGCTGAGCCGTGGCTACGGTCATGGCTGGACATCGGCATCATCAATGGTGCTAAGGAGTCGGACCATGGGTACGCAGCATTACCAGCTACTTTACCAGTGTAAGGGTCCTCGAATTGGCAAGTAGTTCAGTGCTTAAAGCTAGATGAGCCACGGCTTGCTTGCCTGCCATAAAGTATGGCTCCGAAGCCAGTAAAGTACATAAACAAACTATAAACAGCAGCGGGCACAGCCATGTCCGGGTTGTTGAGCAGGCCAGCTGTGATGGCGATCGCCAGCGTTCCATTTTGGATGCCAACTTCAATGGCGATAGAGATCTGTTGAGCTGGCGAAAGCCGAAATACCTTTCCAGCGAGGAATCCTGTTAGCATTGCCAGTAGGTTGAGCAGCACTATGCCGGTTCCCACCTGCACCAAAAATCCTGGAAGCTTACTGCTCTCACTTACTAGCAACAGCACAATAATTAGAGCCAATAGGCCTGTCGCAAGGCGGCTCATTTGCTTTTCTAGGCGACGGGCTGTGTCAGGGAACTGTTTACGAATGGCCATCCCGATCACGGTGGGCAGCAAGGTGATCAGGAAGATTTGCAGCATGGTAGATCCAATCGGCAAGGCGATCTCAGCATTTGTACCCAGGAAATACTGAAGTGCTAGATTTGCAAAAAGTGGAATCGTAAATACGGTAATAACGCTGCTGACTGC
>NZ_JAGQCR010000126.1:0-9032 GCF_024346295.1 Cyanobium sp. BA20m-14 | reverse complement strand
CCTTGGCTGTGATTTCACAGAGCTCATCAAGGTTTGCTGGGTCTTCACACCAGATCTGGGCTTCCTGAACGGCCATCAGCAGGGCTTTAGCGGCCTTGGGGTTTTGATCAACCCAGTCGGCGCGCATTGAGAAGGCCTTCTCGGGGTGGTTTTTCCAGAGTTCGCCGGTGACGGCGGCTGTGTAACCCAGTTTCTTGTTCACCAGGCGCTGATTCCAGGGCTCACCAACGCAGAAGGTGTCCATGGTGCCGGTCTGCATGTTTGCCACCATCTGGGGGGGTGGCACCACTACCAGGTCGGCATCCTTATTGGGATCAATGCCATTGGCGGCGAGCCAATAGCGCATCCATAGGTCGTGGGTGCCGCCGGGGAAGGTAACGGCCGCTTTGAATTTCTTGCCCTTAGCGCTGGCCTGTTGCGTTGCTTTTGCCAAGCCTTCTTTGTTGTCGATGCTGAGCTTGTTAGCCAGGTAGTCCTTCGACACCGACAGCCCCTGGCCTTGCAGGTTTAGCCGCGCCAGGGTGTACATCGGCAGGGGCTGCTTGGTCTTGGTGATCGTGCCGGCAGTTAGCAGTAGCGGCATAGGCGAGAGGATGTGGGCGCCATCAATGCCGCCGCCGCTGCTACCTAGCTCCAGGTTGTCGCGGGTTGCGGCCCAGGAGGTTTGCTTCACCACCTTCACCTCGGGCATGCCGTGCTTGGCAAACAAACCCTTCTCCAGGGCAATGATCAGGGGCGCAGCGTCGGTGAGGGCGATGAAGCCCAAGGTGGCAGTCTTCAGCTCAGGTGCATCCGCACCACCGGCCTGACTTGTTGTTTGATTTTCAGATTTTTTGCTGGGGCTGCCACAGGCGGCTAGCCAGATGGCTCCAGCTGCCGAACCGGCGGCGGTGATTAGAAACTTGCGGCGCGAAAGGTTGGACATGGCTGGATTGGGATGGGCCGGAGTGGCGGCAACTGCACTCCGGACGGGCTCCACAAAGAAGCGCACCGAACCGGTCTAAAAATCGAGCCGGCGCACAAGCTGACCGACCCAATTACAAGACCACGGCTGGCTTCAACTTGAGGGTTGCAATTGCTACCGATTGCCGCTTTCGCTGGGATTGGCCAGGGTTTGCCGCAGTCGCTCGCCGCACCTCGAGGCGAGTAGAGCTCGCGCTTGCTCGAGGGCGTCAGCAAGGTTTTCGAAGCGATCAGCCAGCCAGAGGTAGGCCCCCAGATTCCAGAGCAGCGGTGCGGCCAGGGGGCCTTCGCCACCGAGGGCGGCCAGTGCTTGCTGCTGCCAGGTTTCCAAGTTTTCCCAGGCGATTTCATCGCCGTGGAGGCCGTGGTCCCGGGGGTGCACGAGCAGCCGCTCCAGCGAGCCCTGGCGGACCCGGGCGGTGATGCCAGCCCGGCTGGTGGGTAGGTCGGTCGACCCCTCCAGGCCCTTCACGGTGAGCACCTCGGTTTCACCGGCGGTGGCCAGGGCCTCCCAGGCCCGTTTTTCGGTGGGGGGATGGACGAAACCACTCACTAGTAGGTGGTCGCCGCAGTGGGGGGTCCAGAGCAGTTCCAGGCTGGCCACGGGGGGGCGCTTGCCAATTTCATCGCGCACCGGCAGCAACCTTTCCGCGGCTGGGAAGTGGTCGGGCTGGTGCGTGAGGGCCAGGTGGTGGGTGCTCAGCCGTTGCTGCAGAGCGGCGAGGCTGAGCCCACGCCATTCAATGCCGAGGGCGGCGAACAGCTCGGCCAAGGTGACTCCGTACTTAACCGGCATCGGGTCGCCGCCGTGCAGCACCACCGGGATCTCGGCGCTGGCCAGCACCAGGGCGAGCAGGGGCAGCAGGGGGGCGGTGCGGCTGCGGCCGTCGTAAGGCACGCCGAAACAAATGGCCTGGCGGCCAGGGGTCTCCAGCTTCGGGCCGTGGCTGCGGTAGCTGTCGAGCATGCCGGTCAATTCGATCGGCAGCGGCCGGCGAATCCGGTGGGCGATCAGGAAGGCTCCAAGCTGCGCATCGCTTGCCTGACCCTGGAGCATCAGGTCCATGGCGTCGCGGGCCTCATCGCGGCTGAGGCCCGTGCTGGTGTGCTCACCGCTGCCCACCTTGGCAATCAGTTCGCGAAAGCGGGCCCGTTCGGGGCCGAGGGCTTCGAGGCGCTGCAGGCGTCTGAGCTCTGCCTCCGCCTCTGGAGCTACGGATTGTAGCGGTTGCGACACAGGAAGCGACTCGCACTGCAGACAATTCCAATTGTCTCCCTGCGGGGAGCTTTTTTCCCATTTCTGTTTTCCGGCGGCGTAGCTCTCATCGGCGCTTGCTCGGATCCACCTTGCGGCTGTGTGGCGGCAGGGCGGACATGCCGAGGTTGTTCCGTGTTTCGAGATTCCGCCCCATGACTAGCTCCACCATTTCTGCGGCCAGCCAGCCGCCCCTCAGCAAAATCGAGCAGGCCAAGGCCGAGCTCTGCGGCTTGGAGTTGGCGCCCCGGCTTGCCGAAATGGGGCGTGAAGGCTGGGAAGCACTCGACGAAGCCACGCTCACGATCCGGCTCAAGTGGCTGGGGATCTTCTTCCGGCCTGTGACGCCCGGGCGCTTCATGTTGCGGCTGCGGCTGCCCAACGGCGTGATCAGCGCTGAGCAGCTGGAGCTGCTGGCTGAGGCGATCGATCGTTGTGGCGAGCACGGCAGTGCCGACATCACCACCCGCCAAAACCTGCAGCTGCGGGGCCTGCTGCTGGAGGACATGGCGCCGCTGATGGTGGCGCTGGAGACCTTGGGGCTCACCAGCCGCCAGTCGGGCCACGACAACCCCCGCAACATCACCGGCAACCCGCTGGCGGGCATTGACCCAGAGGAGATCGTCGACACCCGCCCCCTGGTGGAGGCGATTCAGGCGCGGCTGCTGGGGCCGGCCGGTCCCCGCAACCTGCCGCGCAAGTTCAATGTGGCCGTGGGGGGCGCACCAGATAGCTTTCTGCTGCACAACGACCTGGCCTTCCTGCCGGCCGAGCACAACGGTGAGCTGGGTTTCACGGTGCTGGTGGGGGGCTTCTTTTCAGCTCAGCGCAACGAGTTGGCGGTGCCCCTGGGACTGTGGCTGCGGGCGGAGCAGCTAGCCGACTTCACCCTGGCGTTGTTGCATCACTACGAGCGCGCAGGCAACCGGCAGCAGCGCAACAAAAGCCGGTTGATGTATCTGATCGACGAGCTCGGGATCGATGCCTACCGGGCTGAGCTGGTTGCAGCCTTTGCCGAACCCGTGCTCAGCCACGCTGGCTCCCACCTGGTAAACCGCGCCCCCCGCTCGGGCCTGGGCGTCCATGGCCAGAAGCAGGAGGGGCTCCACTGGGTGGGGTTGCATGTGCCCATGGGCCGGCTGGAGGCGGCTTCGATGTTGGAGCTTGCCGGTTTGGCACGCACCTATGGCAGCGGCGAGCTGCGTCTCACCGAGGCCCAGAACGCCTTGATCGTCAATGTGCCCGGCGATCGCCTCGAGGCCCTGCTGGCCGAACCCCTGCTGCAGCGCTTCCGCCCCGACCCTTCGACCCTGCAGGCTGAAGCGGTGAGCTGCACCGGCAACGCCTACTGCAGCTTCGCTTTGATCCCCACCAAGAGCGTGGCCCAGCAGGTGCTTGAACAGCTGGAGCGGCGCATCGAGTTGCCTGAGGCGGTGCGCATGCACTGGACCGGCTGCCCCAATGCCTGTGGCCAGCCCTACATGGGTCAGATCGGGCTGATGGGGGCCAAGGCCCGCAAGGATGGGGAGATGGTGGAGGCGGCCAAGCTGTTTCTCGGCGGCTCCATGGGCGCCGAGCCCAAGCTGGCTGAGCTGCACCACAAGGGAGTGCCCCTCAGCGACCTGCCGGATGTGCTGGAGCAGCTCTTCGTAGAGCACTTTGGAGCTCGCCGCCGCGAGCCGGCAGCCTCCTGATGGCCCTGGCCCCTGTTGCGCCCCAACTAATGCCGGCGGATCTGCCACCCAGTGGCTGCGCGGATCGCTGGCCCTGGCTGCAACAGCTGCGCAGCCAGCCCGAGCTGGATGCCGAACCCTGGCTGGCGGCTCTGGAGGCTGGGGTTCTGGGGACAGACCAGGATCTTTTAGCCATCCTGGCGGAGCGACTGGATCCGCCGGCCCAGTTGCGCCTGCTGCGCTGGTGGCGCCTGCAGGCCAAGCCCGATCCCGCCGTACCCGCCCAGGTGCTGCGCCACCTGGATGGGGCCAGTGCTGCCTGGTTGCTGGAGCAGGGGGCCGCGGGCCCGGCTGCCCTTGCTGCGGAGTTGCCCCCCGCCGTGGCGGCGGCCCTGCTTCCCTTGCTGGGTCACCAGCGCCAGCGTCAGGCCTGGCCGGTGCTGCAGGCCTGGTTGCAGGCGCCGATTGCTGCGCACCTGCGGCGCGCAGCGCTGGAGGGGGTGGCCCGGGGCCTGTCGGTGTGGCCCCGGGCCCAGCTGCGGGTTGTGCTCAGCGCCCTCGCCGCCGATCTGGATACCCAGCTGGCTGCCACAGCGGTGGATCTGCTGGCCCGCTTGCCCGGCGCCCGCCGGGCCCTGGTGCCCCTGGGCCTTCGCCAGCTGGATCCCCAGTTGGCGGAGCGCCTTGGTCGCCGCCTCGCGGCCATCCCCGCCCGGCCCCTGCTGCTGGTGGTGCATGGCCGCATGGGCGGGGAGCTTCCGGCTGAGCTGGTGGCGCTGGCTGCCGAACTGGAGCGCCGCCGCGGGGCGCCCGTGCGCCTGCAGGCCCTCAGCGCTTTGGCGCCGCCGGCGCCCCAGGAGCTGCTGCTGGGCGATCTGGGCGATCAGCAGCTCACCCTGGTGCCCTTGCTGCTGCTGCCGGGCGGCCACGTGCGCCACGACCTGCCGGCGATCGCGCGCCATTGGGCTGGGTTTGCGAGGGTGCAGCGCATCCCCTTTCTGGGGGCCTGGCCCCGCTGGCAGGCGGCGCTGGCTGTGGAGCTGGCGGGGTTGGGCCCCAGGGATTCCCAGGGCTCCGCTGTGCCCCTGCTGTTGCACCATCCCCTTGAGGGCCCCCTGGCAGGGCGATATCTGGCCACCCTGGAACGGCGCACCGGTTGCCGTTGTCTGGCCACTCCATACAGTGCAGAGCACCTCGCCGAGCTGCAGCTGACCCTCTCCGCACCGGCGCTGCCCCTGGTTCTGGCGGCCAATCGGCTCACCGACCAGCTTGCCGATCAGGTGGGTCCGCCGCTGCTGCAAAGGCCGCTCCTGCACCAGCTGTTGCTGAGCGAACTCGAGGCCTTGCCATGAGTGCTGCCCCCCAGCCAGGCACTGTCCCCCAGCCCGGCACCGTGTATCTGGTGGGGGCGGGTCCGGGCGACCCCGAGCTGCTCACCCTCAAGGCCCATCGCCTGCTGCAGCAGTGCGATGCCCTCGTCTACGACTCCCTGGTGCCCAAGGCCCTGCTGGATCTGGTGCCGGCGGGCTGTGAGCGCCGCTTCGTGGGCAAGCGCCGCGGTCACCATTCGGTGCCCCAGCCCAGTACCAATGCGGTTCTGGTGGAGTTGGCCGGCCGCTGCCGCTTGATCGTGCGGCTCAAGGGCGGCGATCCCTTTCTGTTTGGCCGGGGCGGCGAGGAGGCGGCCCACCTGGCGGCCCGGGGCATTCCGGTGCAGGTGGTGCCCGGCGTGACGGCGGGCATCGCGGCGCCTGCCTACGCTGGCATTCCGGTGACCCACCGGCGGGCCGGCTCCAGCGTCACCTTTGTGACCGGCCATGAGGAGATCGACAAGCAGCGTCCGGGGGTCGACTGGCGCGGCCTGGCCCGCTGCAGCGACGGCCTTGTGATCTACATGGGCCTGCACAACCTGCGCCGCATCGCCGAGGAATTGATGCTGGGGGGCCTGGCCGCTGACACGCCGGCGGCGGTGATCCAGCAGGGCACGGTGGTGGGCCAGCGCCTGTTGCTCAGCCCCCTGGGCGAACTGGCCGACCGGGCCGGCGAGCAGAATTTCGCCTCCCCCTCGATCGTGCTGGTGGGCCCGGTGGTGGCCCAGCGGGTGGCCGCCTGCAGTCCTGCTCCAGCTGCCGTGGAGATGCCGATTCCCTTTTGAGGGGCAGGCCCTGCTTTGAGGGGCAGGCTCTGCGGGTCACTAGCGAAACTGGCCGGTGGTTTGGCGGTTTCAGTAGTGGTTGAAACGGTTGGTTGGTCGGATTGTTCGTTTCACTGATGCTTCCCAAGCCAGCCTCCGTGCCGGACCTAATGACTGCGTTCATGCCCAAACCGGCGCCGATGTTTGAGTTGATCCCCTACGAGAAGTTTCGAGATACCCCGGCGGTGCGCTTTTTTGACATCACCGTCGCCGCATCGAATGCCCGCGACCTGGTGATCCATGCCGGCCCGGCCATCAGCCCCCCTGACGAGGAGAAGACTGGCGCCTGGCAGTTTTATCTGCACCCCCACCAGGAGGACAACCTGCTGGCCCTCCATGGCGGCCGCACCTTCTACCTGGTGAATCTCGGCTGGAATTACCCGTATCACATAGTTCGCCTGGAAACCGGCGGCGACATCCTGCGCATTCCCCCGGGCACCTTCCACCGCTCCGTTTCCGACCCGGATGGCTCGGTGGTGCTCAACCAGGCCGTGCGCGAGGAGGGTGCCAGCGTGCTGCGGGAATTCCGCGTCTACAACAGCCGCCGCATCCCGCGCCTGTTTGCCACCACCTTCAAAACGGCGCCCCTCCCCAAGTTGCACGGGGTGAGCTGGTAGACCTAGAGGCGCAGATCGAGGCTGCAGGAGCCCGGTTCTGGGCCGCGCAGGCTTGGCCCCTTAGCCCTGGGGCCCCCGGGCTGGGCGGCGATGGGCCCAAAGCCCTGCTCCTCCCGCTCCAGCCGCCAGGCCTGCAGCCTGGTGCCGCTGGCGGCATCGCTCAGTTCCAGCTCTAGGGGCACATCCACCGGCAGGCAGGGATGCAGGCAGGGGAACAGGGCCTCCTGGCGGTAGCGCACGGACAGCGGCCCCTGCTCCTCTGGAGCTGGCAGGGGCAAGGCTCTGCCCTGCAGCTCCAGCCGGAAGCGGCGGCGGAAGTCGGGGCTGGTGATCAGTTCAAAGCGCCGCAGGGAGCTGTCCACGAAGCGGCTGGTGCTGCCCCCCTCCACCGGCGTGTCGCAGAGCAGGGGCCAGGGTTCGAGGGCCCGGCGGATCGTCAGTTCCGCTGCGCCCTCCTGCCAGTGCAGCAGCTGGGGGAAGCGCCACTGCCAGATCTCCGCAAAGGGTTTGGGATCGAGCGCCAGGCCGGCAGCGGCGAGCTCGGCCAGCACCTGCTCCAGATCGCTCCAGAGCTGGCTGGGGAGTAGGAGCTGGTCGTGCAGGGCTGGGCCCCAGTCACGCAGCTGGCTGGGGCGATGGGCGGGCTCCAGCAGATGCACGGCCAGGGCGCGCCAGAGCAGGGCGACGGCGTTGGTCCAGCCGGGCTCCGGCAAGGACTCCAGGGCCCGAAATTCCAGCAGCCCCTGGCAGCCTGCGGTCCAGGCCGGGTTCCAGAACTTGTCGAGGCTGATCTCGCTGCGGTGCGTGTTGCCGCTGCGGTCGGCGTGCAGGTGGCGCAGGGTTTCGCCGATCGCCACCCTCTGGTCCCCCGGGGGCAGGTGCTCGAGGGCCCGGTGGGCCAGTTCCAGGTCCAGCGGGCTGGCGGAGCCCTCATCGGTTCGGGGTGCCTGGGAAGCCGGGCCGACGCTGCGGCCGCTGAACAGGTACCCCAGGCATGGGTGGTGCTGCCAGTAGCGCAGGATTCCCACCAGCCAGGCAGGTCGGGCAAAGAAGGGGTTGGTCTCCAGGCTCGGCCCCCCCAGCAGCAGGTGGTTGCCGCCGCCGGTGCCCTCGCGGCGCCCGCCCTGCTCACGCCAACAGCGCAGGCCCACGGCCGCGGCGGCCTGCTCCAGCAGCAGGATCCATTCGGCATAGTCCTGCCAGCTGGGGCACACCGGCAGGTTTACCTCCAGCACGCCGGGGTCGGCCGTCAGGCCCAGCACCTGCCAGTGGCCGCTGCAGTCCACCGGCAGCACGCCGCTGAGCTCCGGCCGCTGCCAGGCGGTGCTGTGCCGGGCGATCAGCTGCAGGAGCTGTTCCAGGGGCTCCCGGGCCAGGGGTGGCAGAAACAGTCCCCAGCCCTCCCCATCGAGCTCCAGGGTGAGCACCTGGCGCAGGCCCTGCTCAGGGAAGTGCTGCAGGGGTAGGCGCAGCCCGGCCGGGCCCTGGGCTGCACTGAGCTGGCGCAGGGGCTTGGCCAGCGGCCAGTTGAGCGAATGCCAGCGGCCCTGCTCGCAGCTCAGCGGTATGGCCCAAATCCGCCGATCGGCCTGGTGGGGGTCCCTCAGGGCCAGGGGGTGCAGGCGGCAGCCGAGCACCTCGCCGAGTTTCGCCAAAAATTTCAGCGCCTGGCTTTTTCTGGGCACCGCGGCTGGGTTCGGGCTAGGCCAGAGCGCCAGGGGGTCGCCGTCGCCGCCGCGGATCAGCCGTAGGGCCCAGCGGGGATTGACTTCGCCGTCGTAGCGCTTGCCGGGGCAGTAGAGCAGGGTGCTGTCGGGCCAGGCCCGACGTTGCAGCTCCTTGGCCAGGGCCCTGGCATAGCCGAGCTTGGTGGGGCCATCGGCGGCCACGCTCCACTCCGCCCCATCCGGTTCGAGGGGCACCAAGGTTGGCTCCCCACCCATGGTGAGCTGCACGCCGGCCTGGCGCAGGCGGTGTTCGATTACCTCGGCAGGAACTGGGATGGCCTCAGCAGGGCCTGGGATCGCTTCAGACACGGCTGGCTCGGGCTCAGAGGGGATGGGGAACCTCAGGGGCCCCTGTCGATTCATGAATTGTCGACTTATCTATTGCCGACGCTTGGATTGCCGACTCCTGGATTTCAGCCTCGATGCTCCAGCTCATTTTGCTCTCTACGCCGTTGGGGCCGGAGAAGCTGCCGGTGACCGCCGCCGTCAGCTCCGGCTTGGAGGAGGTGGCCAGGGGGATGTAGCGGTCGTCGATGATGCCGCTGCCGCTCGGGTCAAAGCCCCGCCAGCCGGCGCCGGGGAGGTAGACCTCGGCCCAGGCAT
>NZ_JAGQCR010000125.1:0-9033 GCF_024346295.1 Cyanobium sp. BA20m-14 | reverse complement strand
TGCCCCTGGAACCTGGAGCAGCTCCAGGCCGCCGCCGCGTAGCTCGCCAGGGCCTCCCTGGCCCTGGGGGTGGTGGCGTGGAGCAGCCAGGCCCTGGCCGCCCTGGTGAAATGGCATGGGGCCACCTGGCTGGTGGGCAGTGCGCTGCAGGCCCTCAGCGCCGCCTACCTCACCCGGGTGGTGGCCACGGCCATGGCCGACATGCTGGCCCTCTCGGTGGGGGTGCCGGAACCGGATCTGGAGGCGATCAAGCGCCAGGCCCCCCTGCTGGTGGCCCGGGCCGCGGAGGCCGAGAAGCTGGATTGGTCTGCCTTCCTTGACCAGGGGCGCCAGTGGCTGGGCGCTCAGGCCTCCAGGAGCGGGCCAATGGCCTGCGAGCATGCCCGCTGGTGATGTCGCGGCCCCGGAGGCAGACCCTTTGGTTGATCTGGATCAGCGGGTGCTGTTTGCTTTCTCCCTAACTCTGGCAGCCGGCCTGTGCACCGGGCTGGGCAGTTTGCTTGGACTGGTGTCAAGGAGCTTCAGCCCCAGGGTGCTCACCCTCTCGCTGAGCTTTTCGGCTGGCGTGATGATCTATGTCTCATTCGTGGAGATATTTCCCAAGGCCCGTCAATCGCTGGTGCTGGCGCTGGGGCCCGCCGCCGGCTACGCCACCACTGTGCTCGGCTTTTTTGCCGGCATGTTGTTTATCGCCCTGATTGACAACTGCCTGCCCAGCCACGACCTCAGCCTGGCCCAGGAGGATGGTTCCCTGGCTGGTTCCCGGGCGGGCTCCCAGCGCCTGCTGCGCACGGGTTTGTTTTCGGCTCTGGCCATTGCCATTCACAACTTCCCAGAGGGTTTGGCCACCTTCCTTGGTGCCCTCTCCAGCCCCCGGTTGGGGATCGGCATCGCCATCGCCATTGCCATCCACAACATTCCCGAGGGTCTGGCGATTTCCGCGCCCGTCTACTACGCCACCGGCAGCCGCCAGAAGGCCTTCTGGGTGTCTTTCGCCTCCGGCCTGGCGGAGCCGATCGGCGCGGTGGTTGGCTATGTGTTTCTGCGCTCCATGCTCACCGATGCGGTAATGGGGCTGGTATTTGCCAGCGTGGCCGGCCTGATGGTTTACATCTGCCTGGATGAATTGCTGCCGGCGGCCCAGCGCACCGGCGCCCACCACCACCTGATGATTGCCGGGGTCACAGCCGGCATGGTGGTGATGAGCATCAGCCTGGTGCTGCTGGCCTGAGGTGAAGTCCCCTTCTGCCGACCAGTTCTGGCCCTGGTGGCCCCTTCTGCCGCTCTATCCCTACGGCCGCCGCCGCACCCTGGTGCGCGAGCTGATTCCAGGCCAGGTCTGGAGCCTGGAGCAGCTGCAGGGGGTGTTCTATGTGGCCGTGCCGATCCGGATGACGGTGCTGCGGCTGCAAGCGGGGCTGCTGCTCTACGCCCCGGTGCCCCCCACGGGGGAGGTTCGCGCTGCCTTGGCCGAGCTGGAGCGTCAGCACGGCGCGGTGTGCACCATCGTGCTGCCCACCAGCTCAGGCCTGGAACACAAATTGCCGGTGCCGGCCATGGCCCGGGCCTTCCCCCAGGCCCAGGTGTGGGTGACGCCCCGGCAGTGGAGTTTTCCCCTGCCCCTGCCCCTTAGCTGGCTTGGCTTCCCGGCCGGCCGCACCCAGGTGCTTTTTGAGCAGGGCCTGCCCCACAGCGACGAACTGGCCTGGATCCCTCTGGGCCCCCTGGATCTGGGCCTGGGCACCTTCATGGAGGTGGCCTGCCTGCACCGGGCCAGTGGCTGCCTGCTGGTCACCGACGCCCTGGTGGCGATCGGCGCCGAGCCGCCGGAGCTGTTTGGCGCCGACCCCACCCCCCTGCTCTTCCACGCGCGGGAGCGGGGCGAGGAGCCGCTCACCGATACGCCGGAGCAGCGCCGTCGCGGCTGGCAGCGGCTGGTGCTGTTTGCCTCCTACCTGCGCCCCGATCCGCTGGAGCTGCCCGGCTGGCGAGAGCTGCTGGGCGGGCTGCTGGCCCCTGGGCTGCGCAGCCCGCGGGCCTACTTCGGCCTCTACCCCTTCCGCTGGCAGCGAGGCTGGCAGGCCGAATTCCGCCGGCTGGTGCCCGGCGAGCAGCCGACTCTGCAGGTCGCTCCGGTGCTGGAGCGGCTGGTGTTTCCCCGTTGCCAGGCTGCCCTGCTGGCCTGGATTCGCTGCCTGGCGCGGGAACCGCAGCTGCGCTGGCTGGTGCCGGCCCACTACGAGGCCCCGCTGGCCTGCAGCCCGGAGCGGCTGGGGGAGCTGGCGGCCGAGCTGGAAGGGCGGCCCTGGGCGCCCGATGGCGGTAGCTGGGCCTACCTGGCGGGCATCGATCGGGCCTTGGTGCGCTGGGGGGTGGTGCCGGCGAGCCCTGCCGTTGCAGCTCAGGAGTGGCCGAAGGACTAGGACCTGAGTTCGCCGGGATCGGCGTCCAGTTCCGTATCCAGATCACCACAGCCCAGCAGGCTGGTATCCAGCTCCATCCGCTGTTCCATCTGACGCAGGAAATAGCCGGTCATCATCGCCGAGGCAAGCAGGCCGGCCAGGTTGTCCCGGCTGGTTTGGATCTTCACTTCAAATTGTTCGCCAGGCAGCATGCCCAGCAGCCCCTGCACGTTGTGGCGAATGATGTCCTGAATGTCACCACTGGCGGAGCGGGCCACGCGCTGCAGCACATCCGGTGACTGTTCCTGGAGATACTGAATCAGCGAGTTGCCGCTAATCGCCTCGTTGTCGGTGGTCAGGAACTCCGGATTAAACATCGCCGGTGTGCTCTGCGGCCGGCCTGCACCCTACCCCACCTCTTCGGCTCCACCAGGTGGGTGTCCGGGGTTGGAGAACCGTAACCAGCCGATTCGGTTGGGGGGCCAGTAGCGCAGCACGGCGGTGCCGATCACCGCCTCCCGGGGCAGGGCCCCCCAGAGGTGGGAATCAAGGCTGGCATTGCGGTTGTCCCCCAGCACCAGCAGGTGGCCTGGGGGCACGCTCAGCGGTGGGAGGGAGTAGCCCATCGGTTCGGCCGACCAGTCGAGCGGCGCCGGTGCCCCGTTGCGCCAGAGCACCCCATCGCGCACTTCGACCCGATCCCCCGCCTCGGCCACTACCCGCTTGATCAGGGCAGCATTTGGGTCGTAGCCAGCATCGAGCAGGGCCGCAGGCGGGTGGAACACCACTACGGTGCCGACCGGTAGGGGCCGATGCAGGCGGGCGCGCAGCTTCTCCACCAGCACCCGGTCCTGGAGCTGGAGGCTGGGCAGCATCGAGCCGGAGGGAATCCAGCGGGGTTCGAGCGCGACCCAGCGCAACATCAGGGCCAGCGCCACCCACACCAGCAAGGGCCCCAGCTGGCGGCGCAGGCTTGCCAGGGGGCCGGCATTCGCGGCTGGGTCAGGGGGGGTAGCCAAGGGCGCAGGCGAGGATGGGCCTTCCATCCTGTATGGCCCCGGCGTGGCGTTGGCCCCCCGCAACCTGGAGGCGGCGCTGGTGCTCCTGGCGGCGCTGATGCGCCATGGCTTGTCCCAGGTGGTGCTCTGCCCGGGCAGCCGCTCCGCAGCCCTGGCCCAGGCGGCCGGCCTGCTGGAGGCCCAGGGGCTCGGTCTCTACACCTGCGTGGATGAGCGCTCCGCCGCCTTTTTTGCCCTGGGGCTGGGCCGGGCCTCGGGCCAGGCGGCAGCGGTGATAACCACCTCCGGAACCGCAGTCGCCAACCTGCTGCCGGCAGCGGTGGAGGCCGATTACGGCGCCATCCCCCTGCTGTTGATCACGGCGGATCGGCCCGACCAGCTCAAGGGCTGTGGGGCCAACCAAAGTGTCAACCAGGAGTGTTTCCTGGCGGCGAGTGTGCGCTGGCTGGGTCAGGGCGATGGTGCTGGCCTGGCCGCCATGGCCGATGGGGCCATCGCCGAGCTGGCCCACGCCGCCCTGCTGGCCGCCCGGGGCTCTAGCCAGGCCCCGGGGCCGGTGCATCTCAACCTTCCCTTTGCCGAGCCGCTCCACGCCGACGGCCCTGCCCTGCTCCAGGCCAGGGCCGCCCTTGAAGCCGCACCGCCGCCCCCGCCAGTTGCCATGCCGGCTTCCCTCGCAACTCCAGCTTCGGCTTGCCCTGGGCCGCTGCCCGACCTCGATCGCCCCGGCCTGGTGGTGGCGGGCCCCTGGCGCGGCTTCCCCCAGCATTGGCAGAGCCAGGTGGAGGCCCTGGGCCGCTGGCAAAGGCGCACCGGCTGGCCCCTGCTGGCAGATGGCCTCAGCGGCCTGCGCGGCCAGGCCCAGCTGGAGCTGGTGGCGGGCTACGACCTGCTGCTGGATTGCACCGACCATTGCCCCGACCCCGACCTACGGCCAGCCCAGGTGTTGCGGCTGGGCCCCCTGCCGGCCAGCCGGCGCCTGCAGCGCTGGCTGGCAGAGCTGGGCGGCCCCCAGTGGTTGGTGAGTGAGGCCGATCCCCGCTGCCTCGATCCCCTCGGTAGCGGCTGCCAGCAGAGCGCGGCGGGGCTCGCCGGCTGGATGACGCTCTGGCCAGACGCCTGCTGGCAGGCCAGGCCCGACCCGGCCTGTCTGGATTTGGCGGCGGCCTGGCGGCGGCGGGAGGGGGCCCTGCAGAGCTGGCTCTCTGGCGCCCTGCCCGCGGCGGCGGCGGAGCCTGCCTTAGCGCGGATGCTGGGCCAGGCCCTGCCGGCGGGCGTGCCCCTGGTGATCGCCAACAGCAGCCCCGTGCGCGACTGGGAGAGCTTTGGCGATCCAGCCGCGCCCTGGCGGCCCGTGTACAGCTTCCGGGGGGCTTCCGGCATCGATGGCACCCTCTCGAGTGCCTGTGGTGTGGCCGAGGCCCTGGGTCAGGCCGTGTTGCTCAGCGGTGATCTGGCCCTGCTGCACGACAGCCACGGCTGGCTGTGGCAGCGCCAACTCCAGGGCCGACTCACCGTGATCCTGATCAACAATGGCGGCGGCGGCATCTTTGAGCAGCTGCCGATCCGCACCAAGCCGGCGGCGGCCCTGGATTTCGAGCGACTTTTCGCCATGCCCCAGCCCCTCGATCCGCTGGCCCTGGCGGCCGCCTATGGGGTACCGGGACGCAGGGTGGTGGCGGCTGGGGATCTGGCTAACCAGCTGGCTTGGGCCCTGCAGCAGCCCATGGCCCTGCTTGAGCTGGTCACCGACCGCCGCGCCGACGCCAACCTGCGCCAGGCCCTGCGCAGAATGGCCAGCACAGCCATGCTGCAGCCGTGACCCTCCGATCCGATCTGCCAGCAGCGCTGCACTGGCAACCTGCCGCCAGCTACGAGGACGTGCTGTTTGACCGGTGCGAGGAGGGCATCGCCCGGATCCGGATCAACCGGCCCCACAAGCGCAATGCCTTCCGGCCGCGCACCGTGCAGGAACTCTGCGACGCCTTTTCCCGGGTGCGGGACGACCCCCGGGTGGGGGTGGTGCTGTTCAGCGGGGTAGGGCCGGCCGCCGACGGGGGCTGGGCCTTCTGCGCCGGCGGCGACCAGAGCGTGCGCGGCGATGGTGGCTATGTGGATGAGGCCGGCCTGCCCCGGCTCAATGTGCTCGACCTGCAGCGCCTGATCCGCAGCCTGCCCAAGGTGGTGATTGCCCTGGTGGCGGGCTATGCCATCGGCGGCGGCCAGGTGCTGCATCTGCTTTGCGATCTGAGCCTGGCGGCGGAGAACGCCGTGTTTGGCCAGACGGGGCCGCGGGTGGGCAGTTTTGACGGGGGCTTTGGGGCCGGCTACCTGGCCCGGGTGGTGGGCCAGCGCAAGGCGCGCGAAATCTGGTTCCTCTGCCGCCAGTACGGCGCCGACCAGGCCCTGGAGATGGGATTGGTGAATGGGGTGGTTCCCCTGGCCGAGCTGGAGGCCGAGGGGATCCGCTGGGCCCGGGAGGTGATGCAGCACAGCCCCACGGCGATCCGCTGCCTGAAGGCCGCCTTCAATGCTGAGACCGATGGGCTGGCCGGCCTGCAGGAGCTCGCTGGCCAGGCGACCCATCTCTTCTACCGAACGGCTGAGGCCCGGGAGGGGCGCGATGCCTTCCTGGAAAAACGCCCGGCTGATTTTTCCGATGCGCCCTGGTTGCCCTGAACTGCGCTGGCTGGGCCCTTTGGGAGCCTGGGCCATCGGGGCAGGCTTGCTGGGGCTGGGCGGCCCCGTCCTTTCCCAGCCCGTCCTGCCCCAGTTGACCCAGTTTGGCGCCGCTCAGCCCCCCAGCGGCCGGTACCTGGTGCTCGATCGGCGCCAGCGCCTGCTGTTGGTGCTGGAAGGGGGCCAGGAACGGCGCCGCTTTCCGGTGGGGGTAGGTCGCCCCGGCTGGGAGACCCCGGTGGGCCGCTTTGAGGTGATCGAGCTGGCCCGTAATCCCACCTGGGAACATCCCGTCACCGGCCAGCACATTGCGCCTGGTCCGGCCAATCCGCTCGGCAGCCGCTGGATCGGCTTCCACCGTGACTGCAAGGGCCGGGCCGGCTTCAACGGCCGCGAGCACCTGGTGGTGAAGGGCTGTGTGAGTGCCGGCTTCCATGGCACCCCCCAGCGCGCCAGCGTGGGCCAGGCCGTCTCCCATGGCTGCGTGCGCCTGCTGGATGAGCACGTGCGCGAATTGTTTGAGCTGGTTGAGATGGGCACCCCGGTGACTGTGCTGCCATAGGCCGCCCGTAGAGTTTCGGCCACTTCCGGTGGAGCTGGGATGCGGGTCTTGTTTGCTGCGGCCGAATGCGCCCCGATGATCAAGGTCGGCGGGATGGGAGATGTGGTCGGATCACTGCCGCCGGCCCTGGCGGCCCTGGGCCATGACGTGCGGATCATGCTTCCCGGCTACGGCAAGTTGTGGTCGTGGTTGCAGGTGTCGCCCGAGCCGATCTGGCGCGGCCACACCATGGGCAATGACTTCGCCGTATTCGAGGCGCGCCATCCCACCAATGGCTTGCTCCTCTATCTGGTGGGCCATCCGGTGTTTGACCCTGAGCGCATCTATGGCGGTGAGGATGAAGACTGGCGCTTCACCTTCTTTGCCAGCGCCACGGCCGAATTCTGCTGGCACCACTGGAAGCCCCAGGTGCTGCACTGCCACGACTGGCACACGGGCATGTTGCCGGTGTGGATGCACCAGGACCCGGAAATCAGCACGGTGTTCACCATCCACAACCTCAAATATCAGGGCCCCTGGCGCTGGAAGCTCGACCGCATGACCTGGTGTCCCTGGTATATGCAGGGGGACCACACCATGGCGGCGGCCCTGCTCTATGCCGACCGGGTGAATGCGGTGTCTCCCACCTATGCGATGGAGATCCGCACGCCCCAATACGGCGAACACCTCGATGGCCTGCTCAACTTCATCAGTGGCAAGCTGCGCGGCATTCTCAACGGCATTGACACCGAAGACTGGAACCCGGCCAGTGATGCCAGCCTGTCGGCGAGATTCTCGGCCACGGATCTGGCGCCCCGCGCCCTCAACAAGCAGGCCCTGCAGGAACGCTTCGGCCTGGCGGTGAGTCCACGCTCCTACCTGATGGGCCTGGTGAGCCGGTTGGTGGACCAGAAGGGGGTGGATCTGCTGCTCCAGGTGGCCGATCGGGTGTTGGCCTACACCGACAGCCAGATCCTCGTGCTCGGCACCGGCGACCGGATGCTGGAATCGGGCCTCTGGCAGATGGCTTCCCAGCATCCCGGCCGGTTTGCCGTGTTTCTCACCTACGACGACGCGCTCTCCCCCCTGGTCTACGGCGGTTGTGATGCCTTCCTGATGCCCAGCCGCTTCGAACCCTGCGGCATCAGCCAGATGCTGGCGATGCGCTACGGCTCGATTCCGGTGGTGCGCATGGTGGGGGGCTTGGTCGATACGGTGCCGCCCAACGATCCCCTGGCCGGCACCGGCATGGGCTACGGCTTTGATCGCTATGAGCCGATCGACTTCTACACCGCGATTGTGCGCTCCTGGGAGGCCTACCGCCACCAGAAGAGCTGGCAGGAGCTGCAGCGGCGCGCCATGGCGGTGGACTTCAGCTGGGCCCGTTCCGCCTTGGAATACGACGCCATGTACCGCGATGTCTGCGGTGTCAAGGAGCCGACGCCCGAGGCGGCCGATGTGGAGAAGTTCTCCCAGGGCCAGGATGCCGATCCCAGCCGCAGGGGCCTGGCCTCCCTGCTCAAGCGCCGTTGACCTTGCCCTTTGACGCCCCCCCGGCCGGGCCCCATCCGGCCCATCCCTATCCGGCCCCCTACGAGGAGCCCTGGGGGCGACTGGCCTTTGATCTGCGGGCGGCCCTGGCCAGCACGGGCCTCAGGCTGCGGGAGCTGGCCCGGCGCAACCGCCAGGGCGAGCTCTCGGTGCCGGGATTCTGGCCGGCCTCCCTGGCCTGGCTGTTCTGGCCCCTTTTGCTGGCTCTCTTGCTGGCCCTCTTTATGGCCCTGGTGCTGGCCCTGGTGACTGCCGTTGGACCGGCCCTGGTGCGCCGATCCGACTCGGCTGGAGCGCCCGCTCAAGAGCTCGTTCAATCTCAGCCGGCTCTGGCTCAGCCCGCTCAACAACAGCCCGCCCAGCAACAACCCGTTCCACCAGCCCCAAGCCCGCCAGAGCAGGCCCCGCCCCTGGTGATCGATCCCCTGCTGGCCCTGCTGGCTGAGGACGATCCCCGGGGCTGCATCGCCTCGGCCAGGCCCTATCCGGGGCAGGGACGGCTTGAGTTGGAGTTGGCGCCAACCTTCCTGGCCCTGGCTGGGTCGCTGCGCCAGCAGCAGGCTGACCAGTGGCTCGAGCGCAGCCGCGAGCTGGGTTACGAGCGGCTACGCCTGCTCGACGGCTCCGGGGCCCTGCTGGCCCAGGCCGCCCGGGTGGGCAGTGGGATGGTCCTGCTGGGCCCCGCCTCGCCGTGATGGCCTTGCACCTGGGCCAGCTGCAGCAGCTGTGGGGTCCGCCCGTCACCGGGCCCCTCACCCCTGCCCAGGCCAGCACCAAGCTCGAGCCGCAGGCGATCTGCACCGACAGCCGCCAGCTGGCCGCTGGCCAGCTGTTTGTGCCC
>NZ_JAGQCR010000124.1:0-9083 GCF_024346295.1 Cyanobium sp. BA20m-14 | reverse complement strand
AGCTGCCGGATCGGTCGGCGATCCGCAGCTGGGCCGCAGACCAGCCCCAGATCGCCCAGGACAGGGCCTTCATCGAAGTTCTCAGCAGCCAACTGGAGTCGGCCGGTCGCCAACTGGAGCAGCTCGCAGCCGAATTGGGGCGGCCGCCCCTCAGCCTCGAGCTCAGAGACCTGATCGCCTGGGCCCGCAACCAGGCAAACCAACGCATTGCGATCATTTCTGCAGTCAACTTGCCCCCGTGAGCGACAACCGGCCCCAATCGATCCCCGATGCCCTCAGCTTTTTCCAGCTGAGCTGCGGTCGCTGGCGCTCCCAGCGCAGCAGCCACCACCTCCTGCACCGGCGGGCAGAGGCAGGCAGCTCCTTCATCGAGGTGGTGGAGATCGCCGCCGCAGATCCGCGCCTGATCGCCATCGCGGTGATGCACGGCGAAGACCCCTCCCGGCTCGTGGGCGGCTGCCGGGTCACCTGGAACGCCTCAATGGCCTGGGACAGGGCTGGTGAGGCCCACGACGGGGAAAGCTTGTTCGGCCTGATCCCCACCGATGGCCGCGGCCGGACCGGACTGCTGCTGCGCGACCGGGGCTATGCGGAAACCGCCGCGGTGGCTGGCCATTTCGCCATGGACGAACGGGATGGCCTGTTGCTCACCACCGGTTACGAGACCATGAACAGCCTGGAGCACTTCAGCTTCGCGGGGCCCGATGTGCGCCTGCGCACGAGCACGGTGGAGGGCCTCTCCAACACCGCTTCCTTCTGCGTCGAAACCAGGGTGCTGGAGGCCCGGGTCCCGAGCTCCGCAGGGGCAGCCGAGGAGGCCGCAACGGGGCCGACGCTCTCACCGCTGGGATGGTGACGAACGTTACGGACTGTGAGTCCTGCAAGAGGCATGCGAATCCCACTGCAGCCGCCCCAATACGATCCTGGTTGACGGATGCTGATGTCGTGTGGCCCTGCCCCTCCTGAAGTACGCGCCCACCACCCAGAACTCGCGGGTCAACCCGCTGCGGGTGGGCTCGGATGAGGACCCCAAAGCCGCGTCCATGGACAGGGCTATGGATCCCAAAGACCTAAATCTGCTCATTGAGTCTTGTTATCGGCAGATTTTCTTTTACGCCTTCAAGGTCGACCGCAACTTGACATTGGAGAGCCAGCTGCGCGACGGCCAAATGAGTGTGCGGGATTTCATTCGCTCCCTTTGTCTCTCAGACACATTCACGCGCAGCTTCTACAACCTGAACAGCAACTACCGAGTGGTGCGCCACCTGGTGGAAAAGCTTCTGGGTCGCCCCACCCACGGCAGGTCTGAAGAGATCGCCTGGGCAGCCGTGCTTATGACCCGCGGGGTAAGGGGCATGGTTGACGACATTCTCAACGGCCAGGAATACCTGGACGCCTTTGGCTACGACACCGTTCCCTACCACCGCAACCGCGTGGTGGGCTCCAGGGATCTGGGCGAAACCCCCTTCAACATCACCACTCCGCGCTACGAGGCCTACTACCGCGGCATCCTGGGCTTCCCCCAGATCGTCTACAGCGGTGGCATGAAAACCATCCCCGCCCGCTCCCGTCAGCGCCGGGGGGGCTTCCCCGAGGACTACCTGCCCTGGGTACGCAACCTTCCAGCCATGCGCAACCAGGGGGGTGGCTCCGGCAACGCGAACATCGATTACCTCGCCAAAGTTCCCTACCGCAGCATCGGTCGCTGAATCGGCCGGCACCACTGGCTTCATCAAGCCTGTAAGGCGGTCCAAGGGCCGCCTTTTTCAATGCCTTGCCAGGGCCCAGGCGTCAGTGGATGCTGACCGCCGGGCGGCAATGCCGACCGTGGGCAAGAAACTCATCCAGATTGATCCCGAAAGAATTCTGTTGTTATGACCCAAGCTCTCGCTGCTATGGCTCGTATGACCCTGAGGCAGTTGCGTCAGGTGGCCAGCGGCCTCGGTGTGAGCCTTTACAGCCGTAAGTCCAAGGACGAGCTCCTGGCAGCCATCAACGACCGCCAAGACGAGGATCCGCCCAGCCTCGAGGCCATTGAGGCCGAGCTCCCCCCGGCGCCCCGCCCGAGCTCGGTGACGACCAATGTGGTTTTTCTGCCGCGCGATCCCCAGTGGGCATACGTTTTCTGGGAAATCTCCCCGGCCGATCGCAGCCAGGCCCAAGCCGGTGGCGCTTCCCAGCTCTGCCTGCGGGTTGCCGATGTGACCGGGCTGCCCATGGGTTCGGCCCATCCCCACGCCCTGCAGGAAGTGGTGGTCGACAGCCATGCCACCGAGTGGTATTTGCCGGTGCCCCTGAGTGACCGTGACTACCGGGTGGAGCTTGGCTACCGCCTGGGCAATGGGGGCGGCTGGATCTCCCTGGCCTTCTCTTCGGTGGCCCGGGTGCCAGCCCTCCATCCCAGCGAGCAGATCCTCGACCAATTTGTGCCCTTTTCGCTAGAGACCTCTCCGAACGTCAGCATGCCGGCGATTGCGGCGCCGAGCCCCGACTCCGGCCTGCATGAAAGGCTCTACCAAACCGCCACCTCCCGCTGGCGTCGCCTGGGTCGCGGCTCTGAAGCCTTCCACGAACTGGAGGAGGCCGGCATCGACACCAGCGAGCTCCACGCCTCAGGGGCCGGCATTTGGGCCAGCGGCCGCAACGACTCCGGCCGGGGCGGCGTGGGATCTCGCCAACGCTCCTTCTGGCTGGTAGCCGACGCCGAGCTGATCGTCTACGGGGCCACCGACCCCTCGGCGCGGCTGTGCATCGGCGATCAGGAGGTTCCCCTCACTGCGGACGGCACCTTCCGGGTGCAGGTGCCCTTCCGTGACGGCCAACAGCTCTACCCGATCGAGGCGGTAGCCGCCGATGGCGAGCAGAAGCGCAACATCACCCTGGAATTCAACCGCACGACCCCTGAAGACAACAGCAATCCTGCAGACAAGGCCATAGGCGAATGGTTCTGAAGCGCATCGCCGTGGCCCTTACCCCCATGGCAGGGGCCCTGGCCTTCCCCCTGATCGTGCCTGTGGTGCTCATCCGGCTTGGCCTTCCAGCCGCCATGCTCAGCGCCGTGTTGATTGGCACCGTCTGGTTTGTGGTCATGCTGCGTAGCGCTGAGATGCCCGGGCACCACTAGGCGCCCCAGGCTGAGAAACAGGACTGAGCAACAAGGCCTAAGAACAAGCCTGTGGGAACCCTGGCTGCAGTCGCTTCTGAGCGCGATCAAACCCTTCAGCCCATCTATTACACCGCTGGCCTGGACCAGTTTGCTGGGACTTGGCCTGGCCAGCTGCAGCGCCGAAGCCCAGCTGCTGGGAAAGCCCGCCAAGCGCGCGCCCCTGCCCAAGGGCATCGAGCTGGTGTTCAACCACTCAGACACCAGCCGCTACCGCAGCCCAATCACGGGCCAATGGCGCCAGGGCGACGACCTGGAGGCCTTTGTGCTCGCCAGCATCCAGCAGGCGAAGCGGGAGATTCTGGTGGCGGTGCAGGAGCTCTCGCTGCCGAAGGTGGCCGAAGCCCTGGTTGCCCGCCATCGCGAGGGCCTGACGGTGAAGGTGGTGCTGGAAAACACCTACAGCACTCCATGGTCTGAAGAGAACCCGATCGGTCTGGCGCCGCACAAGCGCAACCGGCACCACCAGCTCGAGGTGCTCGGCTGGGGCGATGCGGTGGCCATCCTGCAGCGGGCCGGTGTGCCCCTGATCGATGACACCGCCGATGGCAGCGCCGGCAGCGGTCTGATGCACCACAAATTCATGGTGGTGGATCGGGCGGTGGTGGTCACGGGGTCGGCCAATTTCACCCCCTCGTGCATCCATGGCGATCCCGGTGGCAATCCCGGTGGCGATCCGGGTAGCAATCGCAGTCGGGGCAACGTCAACCACCTGCTGCGGCTGCACAGCAGCGCCTTGGCATCGAGCTTCGTGGCCGAATTTGAACGGATGTGGGGCGACGGCCCCGGCGGCCAGAGCGACAGCCGCTTTGGCCTGGCCAAAGGGGGTGGGGCGGCCCAGCGGGCGCTGGTGGGGCAGACCCCGGTCATGGTGCTGTTCGCTCCCCACCGGCGCAAGGATCCGAACCAGGGCTTAGGGCTGCTGGAAAAGTTGCTCCTGGGCACCCGCAAAAAGCTTGATCTGGCCCTGTTCGTGCTCTCAGAGCAGGGCCTGGCCGATGCCATGGCCCGCCTGCAGGAGCGCGGTGTCAAGATCCGGCTGCTGGCCGACCCTGGCTTCGCCAACCGGGCCTTCAGCGAAGTGCTGGATCTGCTGGGCATCCAGCTGCCAGACCACCACTGCGGCCTGGAGGCAGGCAACCGGCCCTGGCAAAAGCCCCTAGACGGAGTCGGCACCCCGCGGCTGGCCAGCGGCGACAAGCTCCACCACAAGCTGGCGGTGATAGACAACCGCACCGTGATCACCGGCTCCTTCAACTGGAGCCCCTCGGCGGCCCATCAAAATGACGAAACCCTGCTGGTGTTTGACTCCCCCCAGCTCGCCGAACACTTCAGCGCCGAAATCAACCGGCTCTGGAAGGGGGCCGAGCTGGGCCTTACCCCCCGGCTGCAGCGCAAAATCGAGCGCCAGCGGCTGAATTGCGGCAGCGGGGTGCAGCGGGGGATCACCCAAGGGAGCACCACCCAGACCAACACTACCGGTGGATGAGCTGACAGGCACAAACCACCACATCTAGTGGCCCAACCCTATGCTTACCCGGTCAGTCTGGCCGCGCTTCAGCCATGGAGACCCTGCAAAAGACCGGAAGCCTCTTAAGAACCGGCAGCCTCTTAAAGACAGGAAGCCTGGTGAAGTCACTGGCCCAATCCCTGATCACCCCGGCCGAAGACACCGCCCCCGCAGCGCCGGTGGTCTACACCACGGCAATCCGTAGCACCGGCAGCCTGGGCGAATCCCTGACCGGGATTTCCCTGCTGGCCACCCAGCTGGGCTTCACCCATGCCACCGAAACCCTCTATGCCGCCGACTGCCACAGCGCCGCCTTCCACGCCGACCACGCCATCCGGGCGGTGAGCCTGGCGGTGGAGTGCAATCCCCGCCAGCAAACCGTATCCCTGGCCGTGAGCGGTCTGGAAACCCAGGACACCTTCGACACCTTCCAGGCCGTGGCATCCGCCCTCTTCGGTGACTGTTGAACAGCAGCGCAGCTCCTAAGCTGGCAACTAGTTTTTCTCACCAGGTTGAATGGATTCCCCGCAGGCCGCTCGCTCTACATCAGCGACCCTGGACGCAATCCAGCTGATGCTGCGTGACCTGCACACCAGGCACGACGACATCCGCCACCGGGCGGCCTTCCGGGGCTGCACAACGGAGCTGCTGGCCGTGCAACAGGAGCTGGTCGACTACCTGCTCACTAAAAAAAGCCAGCTGACGGGCCATGTAGATCCGGTGAGCGGCGCCACCCGCAACTACAACTCCTTCGTTTGAACCTGCCTCGCACCCATCCCCAGGTGGTGGTGGTGGTGGGTGGTGGGCCAGCCGGGGCCAGCCTGGCCCTGGTGCTGGCCCGATCAGGGCTGGCCGTGACCCTGGTGGAAGCCCGCACCTGCCTGGTGCGCCAGTTTCGGGGGGAGGCCCTGATGCCCTCAGGGCTCGATGCCCTCGGCGCCATGGGGCTAGCCCAGCTGCTGCCTGCCCTGCCCCACCGCCCCCTGCAGGGCTGGCGCTTCATCGTCAACGGGCAGGAGCTGTTCAGCGCAGCCGAGCCCCTCGGTGGTGATCCCCGCCACCCCTGCACCCTAGTGAGTCAGCAGGCCTTGCTTGAACTGCTGATCGAGCAAGCTCAGGCCTTCCCTGGCTTCGCCCTGGAGCGCGGCCAACCCGCCGTCGACCTGCTCTGGCGCCAGGAGCGGGTGGTAGGGGTGCAACTCGGCGATGGCCGGCGCCTGGAGGCCGATCTGGTGCTGGCCTGTGATGGCCGGGCCTCCCTGCTGCGGCAGAAGGCCAAACTGAAGTTGATCGATGGAACCAGCCCGATCGATCTGCTCTGGTTTCAACTGGCCTGCCCAGCCGGCTCACCCCTGCAGGGGAATTTCACCACCCTGGTCGGAGCGACTGGCGTGTTCAGCGCCTTTGAGAGCGCCGCCGGTGGCCTGCAACTGGGCTGGGTGCTGGCCGCCGGCGACCGCGCCCCCGCCCTGGGCCAACCGGAGTGGATCGAAAAGTTAGCCGGCCTCTGCTCGGGCGAGCTGGCGCTCTGGCTGCGCCAGTGGGGAGCAGGCCTGAGCGAACCCACCAAACTGGCGGTGAAAGTTGCTCTGGCGGAGCGCTGGTGGCGGCCCGGACTGCTGCTGCTGGGAGATGCGGCCCACCCGATGGGCCCCGTGCGCGCCCAGGGCATCAACATGGCTCTGCGCGATGCCTGCGTGGCCAGCGCCCGGCTGCTGCCCCTGCTCTGCGGCGAGGCCACTGATGGGGGGCAGGCTTTCGATGACACCCTTGCAGCCATCGAGGCCGAACGCAGGCCTGAAATCGAGGCCATCCAGGCCCTCCAGGCCTTGGAAGCCGCCCGGGGGGAACAGCTGCGCAGCCAGGCCTGGTTGAGGCGGGGGCTGGCCCTGGCGGCACCCTTGATTGGCCCCGCTATCTCCGCCCACTGGAGCCACCAGCAGCAGCCCCTGCGCCATGGCCTGACCCTGCTGCCAAAACCGCCATGATGGGAGCACAGCCGTGCACCTATGGCCGCCGATCGGATCGACCTAGTCTGCGCTCCCAGGCAGTCAGCCATGCTCCTGCCTGGGCTGGGGGCCAGCCTGATGGGCCTGCTCCTGGCCATGCCCCTGCAGGCGGCCCCCAAGGATCCGCCCTATCCCACCCTGGAGGAGCTGCGCGAGCTCCAGCTGCTCACCTTCACCTGCGGGCGAGAGAACACGGCCGAAAGCTGCAATAAAGCCAGCGCCATGGCGGATCCCCTGATGGACCATCCCCGACTCGGGGCCAACTGTAAGGACGCCATCTGGACCATCCGGGAACGGGCCAAGCCCGCTGCCACCAACAACTACGAGCGGCGCGAGACCATCAATCGGGCCGGCCAGGACCTGATCCCCTTCTGCAAGCTGCAAACCCGCACTGTCGTGCCTAGCAAGAAAGAAGACAAACCAAAGGAGAAAAAGCTCTTCGGCCTGATTCCGGGCTCCTGAACCGGGCTCGGGTCGCAGGAATCAACGCTCTGTTTCGCTCGGCATCAGCTCGAGCACTTGGCGGGCTGTGCTGTCCATGAAGGCCAGCGACCAGCCCATCTGCACGACGGCCTGATCGGCCAGGGCACAGAGCCCACCCCGTTGGCCGGCAGCCTCGCAACTGGCCGAAAGGCCCAGCAGGGCATTGGTGAGCTTGCCCCGCAGGCAGGTTTCCTTGCCCCGGCGATGGATCACCGCCTCCGCCGCCAGCAGGCTGCGCTGCAGGGCCTGATCCATGGGGATCGCCCTGGCCCCACCCACAACCTTGCTGGGGCCAGCAGCCCCCGCGACGCCGGCCGGGGCGAGCACCAGCAGGCAGATCAGCAACCGGACTGCCCGGTTGGGAATAGGGAAACGCCCGGCAGCACGAGTTGACACGACAACTGTTCTTTTCTGGACCCTAGCCAGCCCGGCCAGGGCCGCAGGCAAGGGCTAATTTGGTGCCCCCTGAGCCCCAGTGGGCTTGGCCGATGACTTGCAGCGGTTCCATGAACGTCCAGCACATCGCCCTTGCCCGGCCCTTCAGCGACCAGAAACCCGGCACCTCCGGCCTGCGCAAGAGCAGCAGGCAGTTTCAGGCTCCCCACTACCTCGAAAGCTTCATCGAAGCGAGCCTGCGGGTGCTGCCGGGGGTGGCTGGTGGCACCCTGGTGGTGGGTGGCGATGGTCGCTACGGAAACCGCCAGGCCATCGCCGTGATCGCCCGCATGGCCGCCGCCCATGGCGTGGCCCGGCTGATCACCACCACCGGCGGCATCCTCTCCACTCCCGCCGCCTCCCACCTGATTCGCCAGCACGGTGCCGTGGGTGGCGTGATCCTCTCGGCCAGCCACAACCCCGGCGGGCCCGACGGCGATTTCGGGGTCAAGATCAACGGCGCCAACGGCGGCCCCACACCTGAATCGATCACCGACGCCATCTACGCCGCCACCCAGACCCTCGACGGCTACCGAATCTGCGAAGGCGGCAGCGATCCCGACCTCTCGACACCTAGCCGCAGCAGCATCGGCGACCTGCAGGTGGATGTGATTGATGGCGTCGACGACTACGTGGCGCTGATGCAGCGACTCTTCGACTTCGACCAGATCGGCGATCTGCTGCGTGGCGACTTCCCGATGGCCTTCGACGCCATGCACGCGGTGACCGGCCCCTATGCCAGCCACATCTTCGAAGGGGTGCTCGGAGCGCCCGCGGGCACCGTGCGCAACGGCATCCCCCTGGAGGATTTTGGCGGCGGCCACCCCGATCCCAACCTCACCTACGCCCACGACCTGGCCGAGCTGCTGCTGGGCAGCGACGCCTACCGCTTCGGTGCCGCCTGCGACGGCGACGGCGACCGCAACATGATCCTTGGGACCCGCTGCTTCGTGAACCCCAGCGACAGCCTGGCGGTGCTCACCGCCAACGCCACCCTTGCTCCGGGCTACGGCGATGGTCTGGCCGGCGTGGCCCGCTCGATGCCCACCAGTGCCGCCGCCGATGTGGTGGCCAAAGCCCTGGGCCTGCCCTGCTTCGAAACCCCCACCGGCTGGAAGTTCTTCGGCAACCTGCTAGACGCTGGGCGGATCACCCTCTGCGGCGAGGAGAGCTTCGGCACCGGCAGCAACCACATTCGCGAGAAAGATGGGCTCTGGGCCGTGCTGTTCTGGCTGCAGATCCTGGCCAGGCGGCGGGAGCCGGTGAAGCGGATCATGGCCGAGCACTGGGCCCGCTTCGGCCGCCATTACTACTCCCGCCACGATTACGAGGCGATCGCCAGCGAAGCAGCCCACGGCCTCTACAACCGGGTAAAGGAGATGCAACCAGGACTGGTGGGCCAGAGCTTCGCCGGCCGCAGCGTCGCCACCGCGGACGACTTCGCCTACACCGATCCGGTGGATGGCTCCCTCACCAGCGGCCA
>NZ_JAGQCR010000123.1:0-9090 GCF_024346295.1 Cyanobium sp. BA20m-14 | reverse complement strand
GTTCTGCCGTGGGGGAGCTGAGGAGGCGCAGGAATCGTTGCCTAGGGCTTTCACTGCCTTTCTCGACTGCTACTGGCAGCTCAGTGCAGAAGCGGGCCAACGCACCTCCATAGTTACAGCAGAAAGGGTTAGGAGCCTGCAAGAGGCATACGATGTCTACAGCGCCGAAAGAGATCCGGCTCACGGCCTGTTTAGCAGCCATTTCGGTAAGGCCTGGTCGGATCGCTTCCTGCACGAGTTCCTCTTCCCCTCTAGCAAGCAGCAATGACAGCACCGCAAAGATGCAGTCTTGATCAGGTCAGAATCGCCAATTGGCGTTGGCAGCCCTTTCTTGATCATGCAGTCGAATTGCTTCAAGCGTTGGAGCCAGCCGCCTACCCCGTGCCGGAGCAGTTTCTGCAAAAAATCGGATCCACCGGTTCGAAGGCACATCCGGTAGTTGTGCAAACTGCAACCTGGGCCTGTCAAACCAACAAGCTTCGCCAGGTGAGGGCCGCCTGCGTGGAAGCGGGGCCAGCAGCGTCCGTGCTGAACCTAGTTATCAATCCCCACTGCCGTTTTGATCTGCCTTTCTTCGGAGCCGATTTGGTCACGCTGCCCTCAGGCCATCTGCTAGCCCTTGACCTGCAGCCAGTCGACCGCAGCGATTCCCTCCATACCCAACCTGTCTGGGATCGCTTGCTCCCAATTTTTAACAGCTGGAAACCTCACTTACCCGATGGCGGGCCTATTCCTGCCGAAGCGGAACCTTACTTTTCGCCTGCATTTCTCTGGACCCGCCTGCCTTTGGGAGCAGCCTCCGATGAGCTGATCGCCACCGTTATATTTCAAGCCTTTGCTGAGTACTTAAAACTTTATTTACAACTCGTGCATGAAGCGGCTCCCGTAGCAGATGATCGCTCAGCGATATTGCTCAATGGCCAACGGCGCTACACCAGCTACCGGGCAGAGAAAGACCCGGCAAGAGGGATGCTCAGTCGCTTTCATGGCGCAGAATGGACCGAAACATATATCCATGAGGTGTTGTTTGATCTGGATAGACACTACCCTGAGTAAAAAGGAAATCACAGCAAGCCGAGGGCATGAAGAGGCCCATTGCCCCTGATCAGCTCCACTAGAAAAGCGGAGAGTCCGAGCATAGCTAAGCGGCCATTCCACACTTCTGAGCTGTTGTTCCAGCCCCAAGACCACTTATCTTGGGGGTATAGCTTGACAGTGCTGGGCAGAGCGGCCGCCTGGTCAAGATTCACTTCGGGCCCTTCCAGGGCATGTTGAACGAGTCGCGCAAGCCCCTGGATGAACGCAGGGTTGGTGTCGAGCGCAGGAACACGGCGAAAATTAGTGATGCCCGACTCGAAAGCCAGCTTGCGGTACTCGATGTCGATCTCTTCGAGGGTCTCGATGTGTTCGCTCACAAAACTGATCGGCACAACTACCAGATCCTTCACACCCTGCTGTCCCAGCTCCTCCAATGCCTCGTCGGTGTAGGGCTTAAGCCACTCCACAGGGCCCACCCTGCTCTGGTACGCAAGGGTGAAAGAGTTGCTGTAGCCCAATGTGGCCTCCAGATTCTCGATGATCAGCCGTGCGCAGGTCTCGATCTCCCCTTGGTATGGATCTCCCGCTTCCTCCACGTAGCTCCTGGGCACGCCGTGGGCACTGAAGAACACGTGGGCGCCGGCAGGGTCTGGGCAGGCCTGGATCTCGCGCGCTATCAGCCCGGCCATGGCGCCGATGTAGCCCCGGTCATCGTAATAGCTGCGGATGCATCGGATCGGCAAAGCTGCAAAAACAGAATCAGACTGGCGAAGACGCTGAAGCTCCCTGAAGCTGGAGCCGCTGGTGCTAATCGAGAATTGGGGGTAAAGAGGCAGCACCACTACCTCATCCACGGCGTCGGCTTTGATGTCTGCCACCGCCGATTCGGTGAAGGGGTGCCAGTAGCGCATTGCCACGTAGGTGGTGGCCTCGATCCCAAGCAGGCGGAGGCTACTCTGCAACTCACGGGCCTGCTGCCCAGTGATTCGCCGCAGTGGTGAACCGCCCCCAATGGAGCGATAAGCATCCTGCGACTTACTCGCCCGCAGGCTACTGATCAGCCAGGCCAGTGGTTTCTGCAGGGCCGGGTTGGGTAGCCGGATGATTTCTGGATCCGAGAACAGGTTGTAGAGAAAAGGGCCGACGTCCTGGATGCGCTCCGGACCCCCGAGGTTCAGCAGGAGCACGCCTACCTTGGCCATTGCTTGGCGATCATGGGGCCAAACGACACCTTAGGTCTACAACTGCTGGCAAATGCACTCGCTCGGTTAAATAAGAAACGTTTAGGGCCCTGCCCTCACATCGAAGTGGATCAAGACCCTCCCCCACCCCGGGGATCTTTCACCACCACCTCGCTGTGGGGTGGGCTGGAGCTCAGCCTTGGCGGCGGTTTTGCCCCCACTGGTACAGCTCCGCCAGCAGCAGCGGGGCGCTGCCTCCGGGCCACCATGAACTTTTCGCTGGGTCTCCTCTGATCACATGAAGTGAACTTCTTCAGCGTGCGGAGTCGTTCGATGCTGGTGGCTAGCGCTTTACCAGGCAGCAGCCGATGGGCCAATGCCTCTGGAAGCCATCGCAACCACACCAATTCGCTGCCAACGAGTTAAGCCTGACCCCGAATGCGAGGGTTCAGTTGCTGGAGGTGGTATTCAAGACTGGTCTCGAGCTGGCATCAGTGGCATCAGTAACAAAACCCGCGTGCTGTGCCGGGGAAACGCATCATCAGATCAGCAGTTACCGTCAATCTGCGGCGAATGGTTTGTCAAGAATGAATAGATAGTCTGTTTGCAGATAATTTAATCTGCAGCCTGCCGGGAACTTGCCAAAGTATTCATTTAAGATCCAATTCGACTGCTTACCAGATTATCAAAACTTTGCGCAGCTGGCAGTATGGTTTGACGCTAATCACAACCCCTTGGGCTGGATAGAGCGCCGCCATCAGCCCAGCATGCAGGGATGAGCAAAGCTGAAGCCAAGCTGTTTCAGCTTCGCATTGCTAACCCGCGCATTGAGGATTCGATCGCTGGTGTCTCTGGTCAACCACTTGGCTAGTGGCAGGCCAGCGCGCTCACACAGCCGATCTGTGAGCTCCTGGCCGTTGCACTGGGTGTCGTTGACCAGGTTGTACGTGTCATCCAGACCTTGGTCAAAGGCAAAGTTGATGCCCCGAACGATGTCGTCGCGGTGAATCCAGCACGGCACATTCAGGCCATTGCGCTGCACCAGGCCGCCAGCGGCACTGAGCAACATGCCCGGAATATCGCGGCCAGGCCCGTATATGCCACCGAGGCGCAACACGCAGACCTTAATAGACTCTGAACGAACCGAAGCAACCATCTGCTCTGCCCTCACGAGCACGGAATTCACGGGATGATTCGAATCGGTTGGATCGCCCTCACTTGTGAGCGCTCCCTGCCGATTGCCATACACGCCACAGCTGCTGAGGTGCACAAGCTGCAGGGGCGAGCCGACAGGCCGCCTGCTTAGCGTTTCGATCAGCCGTTGCAGGCCGCCAAGAAAGGTCTGCTCGTATTGGCTCAGCTCAACACTGGAACTCTTCGACGGAGCGAAGGACACCAAAATGCCTTCGAGATCTGCTGCGAAATCCAGGCTGCTGAAGGGGTCCGTGGAATCAATAACCAACGGGTTCTCGACTAGGCCTGCCAGCTCTACCAAGCGTTCACGCCGGGTTGTAGTCCCCCAAAGTGCATGCCCCTGCTGCTTCCAGGATTTGGCAACCGCTTCGCCCACATAGCCGCAACCCAGGATCGCGCGACGCTCACCCGAGGGCAGGATGGGGCGCTCCTGGAGCGACAGCCGCTGGTAGAGGGAGGCCAGGTCTGGGGTAGAAGTCATCGTGCAAAACCCAACCATGAAGTTTTGCAACCTTAGGGCGGCCGGATGGGGGGTTGCGTTGTTGTGGCTACGGATCGGGGGACCCCGGCTTCCTGCTCGGTTCTTATGGGAGGCTGGACTGTCGCCTTAAGCCCATGCCCGTCTATTGCGTCGAAGTGCCTGGGCTGCCGCCCCTGTCCGTCAGTTGCGTCGGCTGCAGCGGGGATGCTTTGCAATTGGCACTGCGGGAGCAGGGACTGGCCAACTTCCGTGTGGAGCGGCGGAGCAAGGACGGTCGCCAGTGGTGGTTTCAGGTCAATTTCAAGCCAGGGAGCATCGACCCAGCTACTACAGAAGAGCTCACCAGGCTGGTGAGCGTTGATCTCATCGAGGACTGATAGTTCCGAACCAGGCGCCGCTGATCTTCAGGCCGCCACCACCTCGGTGCTGCCGGCCCGCTGGCGGCGAGTGAGGAAGCCAAAGAGCACCTTGCCGATGGCGGCGATAAGGCTGCCCTCCAGCTCCTGGAACATCTTCATGTTCAGATGGAAGGCGTGGTTGGCCTCCTCCACAATCCGATCGGCCATGGCCTGGTCGAGCGGCAGGCCATCAAGGGTGGCGCGGTAGTTGATCTTGAAGGCCTTCTCGTCGGGGATGGCGTCGAACTCATAAAAACGCAGGCCATCGTGCTCGCCCAGATTCATCGCCTTCTGGGCGATGTTCTTGAGGATCTGACCGCCGCTCAGATCGCCGATATATCGGGTGTAGTGGTGACCCACCAGCAGCTCGGGGGCCTCCTTGGCCAACTGATGCAAGCGAGCCGCATACTCCTGAGCGGCAGGCGTGGCCTTCACTGCACTGCGCCAGCTTTCACCGAAGTAATAGGCGAGATCCTGCTCGAGGGGTTCGCAGCGGTTCAGCTCCGGGAAGCCCACCGGGCCGACCACCGGATGCCCCTCGGCCCGCAGGCGCCCGATCTCCTCTTCCATGGCGGAGTAGACGAAATAAAGGTCGGCCACCAGGGTGCGGTAGCTGGCCTTATCCACCACCCCCTTGAGGAAGCAGCTCACGAAGCCGGTGTTCTCCGCCATCGTGTGGGCTTTTTTGGTGCCTTCACGCAGTTGGGAGGCGAGAGCAACAGCCATAGGTACCAGTCTCAAGAACATGTGTGCCGGCAGCAACTTAGTGGGGGCACCCTGAATTGGTTTGCCCCTTTGCGAAGAGTTCACGACTGGCCTGGTAGGGCCGCCATTCGCATTGGTCCTGCGGCTGAGTCGATGCTTTGTAAGTCCCTTTTATGTGATTGCGGTGCCTGCCTGGCTGACTCCCACTCATTGAGAGCCGGGCTTAAGCGGACCTGCCGGAATAATGCCCAAACTGAAATTTCGAACCAGCCCCGGGGCTGGCAACATCACCAGGAGCCCGTGTCTCACGACAGCACCCATGGTCGACGCCGACGCCAGCCCCCCCCAGGCAGGCGAACCCATCAGTGAGCAAGAAGCCCTGCGCCGGCTCCGCCAGAGCGAAGACTCCTCCCAGCAGTACTACGGAGCCTGGTGGCTGGGCCGGATGCGCAGCCAGCACCCGGAGGCGGTGCCCCTGTTGCAACAAGCCCTGCGCCAACGCCGGCCTAGGGATAGCGGAGACGGCGTGGAGGAGAACGCGGTAGCCCGCAATGCCGCCCGCGCCCTCGGCAAACTGGCTCCAGCAGCGCAAACGGCCATCCCCGACCTACTCGACACCCTGCAGGATGCCGACGACGGACTACGGGAAGCGGCAGCCCGAGCCCTGGGTCAACTCGCGGCTAGCGAAGCCATTGAGGCTCTCTGCGAGAAGCTAGCCAGCGGCCCCGCCGGGGCCGGCGCCCAGCAGGCCAACAGCCCCCGCCTGGTGGAACCCTGCGAAGCCCTGCTGGAAGCCCTGGGCGACATCGGCGTCAACGAGCCGCGGGTGCTGGCCGTGGTGAAACCCTTCCTCGAACACGAGCGCCCCCTGATCCGCAGTGCTGCGGCGCGGACCCTGCTGCAATTGAGCGGAGAGGCGCGCTGGGGGGAGCTGCTTGTGGACCTACTTGACCATCCCCAGCTGCAGGTGCGGCGGGCAGCCCTGATGGATCTTGGTGCCGCAGGCTGGCGGCCCGGATTTCAAGCCATTGCCGCCACCCTGGCCGAGAACAGTCTGAAATTGATGGCCCTGCGGGGGCTGGTGGAACAGGGCAACGGCGACCCCGGCGACGAGGCCCTGCTGGCCTGCATGGACGCCTTGCTGTGAGCCAGGTATCTCCGGTGGCCGAGAAGATTACCGCCTTGCAACAGGCCGACAGCGCCCAAGACCTGCTGCGTGCAACCCAGGAACTGGCCGCTAGCGCCGATGCCAGCGCAGCGCCGGTGCTGGTGGAAGTGTTGGGCTTCAACAACCCCGGTGCGGCAGTAGCCGCCGTGGAGGGGCTGATCAGCCTGGGGACAGCGGCTGTGGATGCCCTATTGCAGCTCGACCCAGAAAACTACGGGGCCCGGGCCTGGGCCGTGCGGGCCCTCGCCGGCATCGGCGATGTGCGCGGGCTAGAGCTGCTTCTCGATGCCCTCGGCAGCGACGTAGCCGCCAGCGTGCGCCGGGCTGCCGCCAAGGGACTTGGCCAGATGCAGCTGGCCGAGCTCCCCCCTGACCAACAGCAGGTCGTCCAGCGCCAGTGCCTAGGAGCCCTACTTGCCGCCACCAGCGACGGCGAGTGGGTGGTGCGCTACGCGGTGGCTGTGGGGCTGGAGTTGCTGGCAGCTGGCCTTCCACCCCACCTACCGGAATGGCAGCAGGCCCGAGCTGGGCTGGTCACCCTGTTGGCTGCGGCCGCAGACAACGCTCCGGTGGTGCAACGGCGCGCGCACCTGGCGCTCCTGCGTCTGGAGCAGCAATGAAGCGGGTGCTGTTTGTCTGCCTGGGCAATATCTGTCGCTCCCCCGCCGCCGAAGGGGTGTTCGTACACCACCTGATCCAGGCTGGAGCGGCGGACCGTTTCCTGGTGGATTCGGCCGGTACGGGGAGCTGGCATGTGGGCAGGGCCGCCGATCCACGCATGCGCGCAGCCGCCAGCCGCCGCGGTATTGCCCTCACCAGCCGGGCCCGCCAGCTGGAGCTAGCAGACCTCGAGCGCTTTGATCACATCCTCACCATGGATGCCACCAACCTGGCCCACGTGCAAACCCTGGCCCAAGAGCGCAGGGGCGGGCCTGGGGGCCAGGCCCGCATCGAACCCCTGGTGCGCTACTGCAGCCGATTCAAGGTTCTGGAGGTGCCCGATCCCTATTACGGCGGCGCCGATGGGTTTGAGCACGTGCTCGACCTGCTGGACGACGCCTGCGCCGGCCTGCTGCAGGCCCTAGACGTCTAAGCGACTAAACCACTAGGCGCCGTCAGCGGCCGGCCAGGCCTCCTCCGGAACCCGCTGGCGGAACAGGTCCACCAGGGCCTGGATCACCGCCTCGATGGCCATGCCGTCCGTGACGAGCTCCACCGCATCCTCGGCCTGACACAGCGGCGCCACCTCCCGGCTCGAATCCTGGTGATCGCGGGCAGCTATCTGGGCCTCCAGCTCAGCCAGCGGGGGCACCGCAAAACCCCGCTGCTGCAGGTCTTGGGCGCGGCGGCGGGCCCGCTCACCAACGGTGGCCGTGAGAAACACCTTGAGCTCCGCAGCGGGGAAAACGGCGGTGCCGATGTCGCGGCCCTCGGCCACCAGCCCCCCCTTGCGCCCCATGGCCTGCTGCTGGGCCGTCAGGGCCTGGCGCACCCAGCCATGGGCTGCCACCGCCGACACCTGGGCCGTGACCTCCGGGCTGCGGATCGCCTCGGTCACGTCGTGGCCGTTGATGCTCACCAGCTGCTGGCCATCGGCGCCGGCACTGAGCTGCAGATCCAGGCCATCCAAAAGGGGCTCCACTGCCGCCGCATTGGTCGGGTCGGCACCCTGGCGCAGCACCCACCAGGTGAGGGCCCGATACATCGCACCCGTATCTAGATAGACAAGACCCATGCGCCTGGCGAAGGCCCGGGTGACGGTGCTCTTGCCCGCCCCCGCTGGTCCATCAATGGCGACGATCGGCAGACGAGACATCAGCAAACAATGGTCGATCAGGCGGCTGGGACCGCAGTGCACTGCGGCGGCGAGCAGGGCCAGGCCCTGCACTTGCTGCAGTGGCTCCAGGCTATGGGGCGCCACCAACTCCGCATACTCCACCTCCAGGCCCGCCGCCTCCAGCTGCTGGATCAGCTGGGCGGTCAGCGCCTGGGCCCGATGGGTTCCAGTGCGCACCTGGGCCGCTGCCGCGGCCAGGGCCAGCGGCAGGGCCGCGGCCTGCTGGCGCTGGGAGGGGGAAAGGCGCCGGTTGCGGGAACTGCAGGCCAGTCCATCGGCCTCCCGCACGGTCGGGCACCCCCGTATCCGCACCGGCAGGCCCAGATCCGCCACCACCCGCCGCAGGATCACCAGTTGCTGCCAATCCTTTTCGCCGAGCAGCAGGCAATCGGGGCGCACCAGGCTCAGCAGGCGGATCACCACGGTGGCCACCCCCTCAAAGTGGTGGGGCCGGTGGCGGCCGCAGAGGCCCTCACTCAGAAACTGGGGGGGCAAGATCCGGGTCAGGCCGGTATCGCCCCGGGGATAGATCTCGGCCACGCTGGGGGCAAACAGCGCGGTGGCACCAGCTGCGGCGGCCAGGGCCGCATCGGCGCTGAGCTCGCGGGGATAGGCCTGGAAGTCTTCCCCGGGGCCAAATTGAAGGGGATTGACGAAGATGCTCACCAGCACCGCTGGAGCCGCGCCAGCCAGGGGCTGGGCAGCCCGGATGATCAGCTGCCGGTGCCCCCCATGCAGGGCCCCCATGGTGGGAACGAAATGGACCGGGCCAGGCTGCTGGCGCCGCCAGGCGGCCAGGTCTTCGCGGGTGTGGAGCAGAAGCACGGGGAGACGGCGAACCGGCAATAAAAAACCCACCCGCCAGATTGGCGGATGGGCGAGGGGCTCATGGCCGCCCAGCTCAGCTCACTGGAGTACGTCAAGACGTACTTGGGCAATGCCGCTGGCCGTGAGACCGAGGCTGTGGGCGGCGCCATGGGCCAAGTCGATGACCCGGTTGCCATGGAAGGGACCGCGATCGTTGATGCGCACCACGGTGGTGCGGCCATTCCACAGGTTGGTGACCTTCACCTTGGTGCCGAAGGGAA
>NZ_JAGQCR010000122.1:0-9135 GCF_024346295.1 Cyanobium sp. BA20m-14 | reverse complement strand
GTGGAGGGTGATCGGGTTGTCACTGGAGAGCCGTGAGACAATTTCCCCAAACAACTTGGACGGCAGGGTGATGGCGCCGCTGATTTCCACGCTGGCGGAGAAGCTGGTCTGAATGCCGAGGCTGAGATCAAAACCAGTGAGGCTCAGGCGGCCGGTGCCCGCATCGGCGGTGAGCAGCACGTTGGCGAGCACCGGGTGGGTCGGGCGACTCGCCACGGCCCTGCTCACCAGCTGGAGACTGGAGCTGAGTTCGGATTGGGAACAGACCAGCTTCATGGCGTATGGACTGGATTGCCTGGGTACCAGCGGTAGGCAGCCCCCACGCTTCCACAGCCCGGCTGATTCCGCAACGCCGGTGATCCGTATCCAACAGTCCTTCCCAACTGACTTTTTGATTAAGGGATTAAAGGATTTTTAGAAGAAATAAAAACAGCCGTAGTAGGGGCTGGGGGAACGGTGGAAAACCCACCAGATCCCAGTTCCTGGAGGCCATTACCGGCCCATTTGGCTGGGGCATTTTTAACCTGTGCTGGGGATGGCCAAGCCTTTTACCCAGTTTCCCGCCATTGGGGAAAAATGCTTTACCGGGAGGTTGGCGAAATCGGATCACCATCCCCGCCTTTTCCATGCCTTTCCCCCAGGCATGAATTAGCCACTTTGATAATTGGTTGGGGCCAGGGGAGCGTTTTTAAAAGCCCATCACCTCTGCAACCTTGGCCGTATCCGCCGCCAGGCCGGTGTGAAAGCGGGCATCGTTGTGTTCGATGGCAGTGGTTGGGTCCTTTAGGCCGTTACCGGTCAGCACGCACACCACCGTTGCGCCCGGGGGCACTTCCTCTCGACGCTTCAACAACCCAGCTACCGAGGCAGCACTGGCGGGTTCACAGAACACCCCTTCACCCGAGCCGAGCAGCTTGTAGGCGTCAATGATTTCGGCATCGGTTACGGCCATGAAATCGCCCCCACTCTCGGCTTTTACGTTGAGAGCCTTGTCCCGGTTTACCGGGTTGCCGATGCGGATCGCTGTGGCGATCGTGTCTGGTTGGTCCACCGAATGGCCCAGCACCAGGGGGGCAGAGCCGGCGGCCTGAAATCCCATCATCCGCGGCAATTTCCTGCTGCGGCCAGCTGCCTTGTATTCGTTGAATCCCATCCAGTAGGCACTGATGTTGCCAGCATTGCCAACGGGGATGCAGAGCCAATCTGGCGCTTCTCCTAGGGCTTCTATAACTTCAAAGGCTGCTGTCTTTTGGCCCTGCAGACGGTATGGATTGACCGAATTGACCAGGGTGATTGGATACTTACTGGCCATGTCCTGCACAATCGCAAGCGCCCGATCAAAGTTGCCCTGGATGGCGATTACCTCGGCGCCATAGAGTAGGGCTTGGGCCAGTTTTCCCTGGGCTACGTAGCCATCTGGGATCAGCACAAAGGCTCGCATGCCGCCGCGGCGGGCATAGGCGGCGGCGGCGGCCGAGGTGTTGCCGGTGCTGGCGCAGATCACCGCTTCTGAGCCCTCCTCCTTGGCCTTGGAGATCGCCATCGTCATGCCCCGGTCCTTGAAGGAGCCGGTGGGATTGAGACCGTCGTATTTCAGGAATACCTTCACCTTTCTGCCGATGCGTTCTGAGATCAGGGGAGCGGGGATCAGGGGAGTGGCTCCCTCGCGCAGGGTGATCACCGGCGTCTTGTCGCTGACCGGCAACCAACGGCGATAGGCCTCAATCAGGCCCGGCCAGTCCTGCATGGTGGGACAGCCAGCATATTGCCCCTGGCTCAGACGTTTCAGGGAACGGAGCAGGGACACGGTTTAAGGCAGTTGCTAGGCCGAATCTACGGTGCGCCTTTAGGGGTCTCGCCGCGCAGGCCATCGAGGGGGGATTCGGAGAAGAAGCGCACCAGGTCGGTGATTGAGCTGGCCTTGCGGATCAGGTTCATCAGGGCAGGGATGCTCACCTCCATTTCCCGAACCGGGTAGGCCCGGAAAAAGGAAATGGCGGAGATCGAACCATTGCCCTCCACCACACCCATGACCAGGCCGGAGCGAAGGGCAACGACGCCAGCTTGAGATGCGTTGAGGGGAAAAACAATCTGGGCAAGTCGCTCGAGGATGGCCTCACCGATGCGGGTGTTCAGCAGCCTGCTCACCAGGGTTACGGGCAGCTTCACCGACTGGTTGAGCAGCTGGGCAACGGTTTTGGGATTTTGGTTGCTGAATCTCAGCACATCGGCAAGCAGGCCCTGGGCCTGGCCGGTGGCGGCCAGTTTCTCCAGATCGGCCACGGGGATCGAGCGTCGAAACGCCCCGCTGACGAAGACGAGATTCTCAGCGGCAGCGGCGGCGGGTGGCGACCAGATCCGCATGCCCCCCAGCAGGCTCATGCCCATCACGGCGGCTGCTGCCGCACGGCCCAGCATCCGAGTTCTATGCATGTGCAACCTTTTAGATGGGTTTAGTTGGGGCCAAACCTAGATCGGCCGTTTGGGGATTCAGGCGGAGACGAGCACATCGCGCACCAGGCGCACCACACTGCGTTCAGCCAGGCCACGGGCAAGTTGAACGCCCATCTGGCGCAATTGGGGTTCGCCCAGAAGTCTTGGCAGGCGCCGCATCAGCATCTGGGGCTCGAATCCCGGCAATGCCTGGAGAATTCCCGTCAATTGCCGCACCGGTTCAATGTCCAGCAGCGGCTCGTCGGCGTCGCTCAGCCGGTGCTTGCGCAGGCCAGGGGGCTGGAGCCTCTCCGGTAACCGTTTGCCGATCCGCAAGGTGGTGTGCCAGGCCATGGCGTCCATGCGGAAAACCACCGCTTCTACCAGTTGCTGGCGCAGCAGCCCCCCATTGGCTGAAAACAGGAAGGTCAGCACCTGGTCCAGCAGCCCCTCAAGATCCAGCTGGCTGCCCTGGGAGGCGCTGGCAATCAGGTTGTCCAGCCGCTGCCAGCGGAAGATGTCGCCGTCGAAGAGCATTTCCTTGAGGCTCTGACGCAGGCTGGGATCGGGATCCTCCATCAGTCGCCGGGCGAAATAGGGATAGGCGGCGCCAAGAATCTTGAATTCGGAATCCACGCTCAGGGCGATCCCCTCCAGGGTTACCAGGGAGCGGATGATCAGGGCGTAGTAGGGCGGCACCCGGAAAGGGAAGCGATACATAACCCCGGAGAGGTCGTCGGTAACGGCCTTGAAATCCATGCGGCTGACGCCCTGCTCGATCGCCTGGCCAAAGACCTTCTCGAAGGCCGGCACGATCGGCTCGAGATTGACGTCTTCGGCAAGAAAGCCCAGGCTGACGAAATCCTTACTGAGCTTGCCGAAGTTGCGATTGACCAGGTGCACCACCGCCTGGATCAGGCCCGTGCGCGATTCGCGACTTACCTCGCTCATCATGCCGAAGTCGAGGTAGGCCAGGCGGCCGTCAGAGAGTGCCAGCAGGTTGCCCGGGTGGGGGTCGGCGTGAAAAAAGCCGTGCTCCAGCAATTGCTGCAAGCTGCAGTTAACACCGATATTCACCATTTCGTCGGGGTCAACGCCGATGCCACGCACGGCTTCGAGGTTGGTGAGTTTCACCCCCTCGATCCACTCCATGGTGAGCACCCGGCGGCTGGTGGCCTGGTGATAGATGCGGGGGACGGCGATGCGGGGGTTGTGGGCGTGCAGGGCTGCGAAACGTTCGGCGTTGGCCGCCTCATTGCAGTAGTCCATCTCCTCGAACACCCGCTTGCCCAGCTCATCGATCAGGGCCACCAGGTCGCTGCGGATCAGGCCCACGTTCTGGTTCAGCCAGGCGGCGATGTTGCGCACGATGTAGAGATCGAGCGTGATCTGTTCGCGCAGCCCCGGTCGTTGCACCTTGACCGCAACCACCTGACCGCCCTTGAGCACCCCTTTGTGCACCTGGCCGAGGGAGGCGGCGGAGATCGGTTCGGCATCGAGCTGTTCATAGATCTCCAGCACCGGGGCACCGAGGTCATCCTCGATGCAGGCCATGGCCAGGGCTGAATCGAAACCTGGAAGTTGGTCCTGCAGTTGGGCCAGCTCCTCCAGCAACAGCGGCGGCACGATGTCCGGCCGGGTGGAGAGGGCCTGCCCGGCCTTGATGAAGGCGGGGCCCAGGGAGGCGATCAGATCGGCTGCTTCTTTGGCCCGGGCCCGGGCCCGATCGGGGCCCTTCAGCAGGCCGGTGAACCAGTCAAACCACACCCCCAGCAGATACAGGCCGATCGGCACCAGGGTCTGCCAGAGGCGCCGGATCAGCCTCTGGGGGTGGCCGGCGTAGATCCGGGTGATGGCGGCCGGGTCGTAGCTGAGCAGGCCAGCCGCTTCGATGAAGTCGCTCAGCTCGGTTTTGTCGCTTCGAGCGGGAGACTCTTTTTCGCCTTGAGTTGGGGCCTCAGGCGTGATTTCCGGAGCTGGCTCAGGAGGGGCGCTCACCATGCCACGGGGCCGTTTAAGAATTTCCCCCCTTCTAAACGAAAGACCCAGCCGCTACGGTCAGGGCGATCACCATCCGCTTGTCGGACGGGCCTGTGCTGACTGGACTGCGTCTCGAGAACATCGCCCTGATCGAGGGGCTCGAGCTCAGTTTCTCCGCTGGTTTTACGGTGCTCACCGGAGAAACCGGGGCGGGCAAGTCGATCCTGCTCGATGCCCTCGATGCCCTGCTGGGCGGTGCCCAGGGCAGTGCGGGGGCCCGCTTGCTGCGCCGGGGTGCCGAGCGCGGCGTGATTGAGGCCAGCTTCAGCCTCACCCCTCCAGTTCTGAACTGGTTAGGGCAGCAGCAACTGGAGCCGGAAGATGAATTGCTGCTGACGCGGGAGTGGCGGCTCACGGAGGAGCGACTGACCAGCCGCCATCGTCTCAACGGTGTGGCGGTGAGTCGGGCTCAGATTCAGGAGCTGAGGCCCCTGTTGCTGGATCTCACCGTGCAGGGCCAAACCCAGCAACTGGGCCGACCTGGCCAGCAGCGGCGCTGGTTGGACCGCTTCGGTGGGGATTCCTTCCAGGCCCTGTTGGAGCCGGTGGCCACCGCCTGGAGCCAGTGGAAACGGGCGGCGGCGGAACTGGATCAGGCGCGCGCTGACCTTGACCAGATTGAGCAGCAGCGGGCCCTGCAGGAACAGGTACTGGCAGACCTGGAGGCCGCCCAGCTCGAGGACCCCCAGGAGCGCCAGCAGCTGCTGGCGGAGGAAAATCGCCTCGCCCATGGCGTGCGGCTGCAGGAAGGGGTGATGGCCCTGCTGGGTCGCTTGGTGGAGGGGGCGGAGCAGGCGCCCTCCGTGCTCGACCATCTCGCAGTCTGCGAGCAGGAGCTGCTCCAGATGGAGGGGCTCGACGGCGGGGTCGCCCCCCTGCGCAACCTCTGCAGTGATTCCCTTTTTGGCCTCCAGGAGCTGGCCCGCAACCTGGATGGCTATGGCGCTGCCCTCGACAGCGATCCCGAAAGCCTGGGGGCCCTACAGGAGCGGATGGCCCAGCTCAAGGCCCTCGAGCGCCGCCATGGCGAGGGGCTGGAGGCCCTGATCGCCCTGCGCGATCGCCTGCGGGAGCAACTGGCCCCGGGGGGCGGTGCGGCTTCCCTGGCGGCCCTGGAATTGGCCGAGCATGGGGCCCGCCAGCAAAGGGATCGGGCCAATGCTGCCCTCAGCGCGGCCCGCCTTCAGGCCGCTGGGGAGCTCGAGCGGCAGCTGATGGAGGCCCTGCGGCCGATGGGCTTGGCCAATGTGCGCTTTGCGGTGGCTATCAATCCGGCGCCGGCGGCTGAGGAGGGGGCCGATGGGGTGCAGTTTCAGTTTTCCGCCAACCCGGGAGTGCCCCTGGCTCCCCTGGCTGAGGTGGCTTCCGGCGGCGAGATGTCCCGTTTTCTGCTGGCCCTGAAAACCTGTCTGGCTGCAGCTGATCAGCACGTCACCCTGCTGTTTGACGAGATCGATACGGGAGTGAGTGGCAGGGTGAGTGGTGCCATGGCCACTTTGTTGGCCCGTCTGGCCCAGCGTCGCCAGGTGTTCTGCGTCACCCACCAGCCCCTGGTGGCCGCGGCGGCCGACCACCACTTCCGTGTTGCCAAGCAGGTGGAGGAAGGCATCACCCATACCCGGGTGTCCCACCTGCGGGACATCCGAGCCCGCCAGCTGGAACTCGCCGAGCTGGCGGGTGGGGATTCCGGTGAAGCCCGCAGCTATGCCGCCAGCCTGCTGGAGAAGTGTTCGGCATAGCCCTGCTAAGGGTGCCCCCACCCACGGGCCGGTGAGCAATCCGTAGAGTGGCTAGCTGTCGAGCCGTCTGGATGCCCCGCGCCAAGAGCTCTGCTGCCTCCAGCAGAACCCTCGCCCAGACAGTTCACGAAAAGGCCCTGGATCCGAGCCGGGTGCTCAGCGGTGGGGCCTTGGAGGATGTGATCCGGGTGCGTGGTGCCCGCCAGCACAACCTCAAGAACGTTGACCTGACGATCCCGCGCAACCGGCTGGTGGTGTTCACCGGGGTGAGCGGCAGTGGCAAAAGCTCCCTGGCCTTCGACACGATTTTCGCCGAGGGCCAACGCCGCTACGTCGAGAGTCTCTCGGCCTATGCGCGCCAGTTCCTGGGCCAGGTGGACAAGCCCGATGTGGATGCGATCGAGGGGCTCTCGCCGGCGATTTCGATCGACCAGAAATCCACCAGCCACAACCCCCGTTCCACCGTTGGCACGGTGACGGAGATCCAGGACTACCTGCGCCTGCTGTTCGGCCGGGCCGGCGAACCCCACTGCCCCCAGTGCGACCGCTCGATTAGGCCCCAAACCATCGACGAGATGGTGGATCAGATCCTGGCCCTGCCCGAGGGCACCCGCTACCAGCTACTGGCTCCGGTGGTGCGGGGCAAGAAGGGCAGCCACGTGAAGCTGCTGGGGGGTCTGGTTGCTGAGGGCTTTGCCCGAGTTCGCATCAACGGTGAGGTGCGCGAGCTCGCCGACAACATCGAGCTCGACAAGAACCACGCCCACAACATCGAGGTGGTGGTGGACCGGCTGGTGGCCAGGGAAGGGGTGCAGGAGCGGCTGACCGATTCCCTGCGCACGGCCCTCAAGCGCGGCGATGGCCTGGCCCTGGTGGAGGTGGTGCCGAAGGCGGGGGAGGAGCTGCCCGAGGGGGTGGAGCAGGAACGGCTCTACTCAGAGAACTTCGCCTGCCCCGTGCACGGCGCCGTGATGGAGGAGCTCTCACCGCGGCTGTTCTCCTTCAACAGCCCCTACGGTGCCTGCCCCGACTGCCACGGCATCGGCCACCTGCGCAAGTTCACCGCCGAGCGGGTGGTGCCCGATCCCAGCCTGCCGGTTTATGCAGCCATTGCCCCCTGGGCCGACAAGGACAACTCCTATTACTTCTCCCTGCTCTATTCAGTGGGTGAGGCGTTCAAATTTGAGATCAAAACGCCCTGGAACCAGCTCAGCGACGAGCAGCGAGATGTGCTGCTCAATGGCAGCCGGGAGCCGATCCTGATCCAGGCCGATAGCCGCTATCGCAAGAGCGCCGGCTTTGAGCGGCCCTTCGAGGGGATCCTGCCGATCCTGGAGCGCCAGCTGGCCGATGCCAGCGGTGAATCGGTGCGCCAGAAGTTGGAGAAGTTCCTGGAGCTGGTTCCATGCGCCACCTGTCATGGGTTGCGGCTGCGGCCGGAAGCCCTGGCGGTGCGGGTGGGCCCCTACGCCATCCACGAACTCACTTCCGTGAGCGTGGGCGAAACCCTGCGGCGGATTGAATCGTTGATGGGGGTGGGCGAAAGCGAAGGGGCCGAGCCCCTGCTGTCGCCGCGCCAGATCCAGATCGGCGACCTGGTGCTGCGGGAGATCCGGCTGCGGCTCAAATTCCTGCTGGATGTGGGCCTCGATTACCTCAGCCTGGATCGGCCGGCCATGACCCTCAGTGGCGGCGAGGCCCAGCGCATCCGGCTGGCCACCCAGATCGGTGCCGGCCTGACCGGCGTGCTCTACGTGCTGGATGAGCCGAGCATCGGCCTGCACCAGCGCGACAACGACCGCCTGCTCAACACCCTGCTGAAGTTGCGGGATCTGGGCAACACCTTGATCGTGGTGGAGCACGACGAAGACACCATTCGCGCCGCAGACCACCTGGTGGACATCGGTCCGGGGGCTGGCGTGCACGGCGGCCACATCGTGGCCGAGGGCAGCCTGGCCAACCTGCTGGCGGCCGAAGACTCCCTCACCGGCGCCTACCTCAGCGGTCGCCGCTCCATTCCCACCCCGGCCGAGCGCCGCACCAGCGGCAGCCGCAGGATCAGCCTGGTGAACTGCGAGCGCAACAACCTCGCGGGCTTCAATGTGGAGATCCCCCTGGGCCGGCTGGTGTGCGTCACCGGCGTGAGCGGTAGCGGCAAGAGCACCCTGGTGAACGAGCTTCTGCATCCGGCGCTGGAGCACCAGCTGGGTATGAAGGTGCCCTTCCCGGCCGGCCTGGGGGAGTTGCGCGGCATCAAGGCGATCGACAAGGTGATCGTGATCGACCAATCGCCGATCGGGCGTACCCCCCGCTCCAACCCTGCCACCTACACCGGAGCCTTTGATCCGATTCGCCAGGTGTTTGCGGCCACGGTGGAGGCCAAGGCCCGGGGTTATCAGGTGGGCCAGTTCAGTTTCAACGTCAAGGGCGGTCGCTGTGAGGCGTGCGGCGGCCAGGGCGTCAATGTGATCGAGATGAACTTCCTGCCAGATGTCTATGTTCAGTGCGATGTTTGTAAGGGGGCCCGCTATAACCGCGAAACCCTCCAGGTGACCTACAGGGGCCACACCATCGCCGATGTGCTTGAGATGACGGTGGAGCAGGCCGCCGATGTGTTTTCAGCTATCCCCCAGGCGGCCGATCGGCTGCGCACCCTGGTGGATGTGGGCCTGGGCTACGTGAAGCTGGGCCAGCCGGCGCCCACCCTCTCCGGCGGTGAGGCCCAGCGGGTGAAGCTGGCCACCGAACTCTCCAAGCGGGCCACCGGCAAGACCCTCTACCTGATCGACGAGCCCACCACCGGCCTGAGCTTTTTTGATGTGCACAAGCTGATGGATGTGATGCAGCGCCTAGTAGACAAGGGCAACTCGATCCTGGTGATTGAGCACAACCTCGATGTGATCCGCTGTGCTGACTGGATCGT
>NZ_JAGQCR010000121.1:0-9314 GCF_024346295.1 Cyanobium sp. BA20m-14 | reverse complement strand
GCAAGGGCGGCAAGGGGCAAGCTGGCGGTCATGGACTCCCAGAAACGACAGCCACTGATGGGCGACTGCGCGAAGCTGAATGTAGCGGCATCGGGTCGCTTCACAAGCATCCGACCCCATCCCTAGCGGAAACACCTGTACCAACGCCCGTCGCCCCAGGGGGAGAGCCAGGAAACCGTGTGTATTGCTACAGGGATCCCCACAGGCGATCCTTAAGGTCCCGAGATATGCCAGAGCCATAATGGTTGGCGCTACTCACGGATTCAGCCGTACCGCCAACACTCCAACCACGGGTGCCCCTGGTTCGGTGGCGGGTATGGGCAGTGCCAGCCAGGCGGGTCCCACCCTGCAGGAAGTGATCCGCGGGCTGGCCGGCAGCACTGCCGAAACAATAGAGCGGGGAAAAACTATCTTTTTCCCCGGTGATCCGGCCGAACGGGTCTATCTTTTGCGCCGCGGTGCCGTGCGCCTGTCGCGGGTCTACGAATCCGGTGAGGAGATCACCGTTGCCCTGCTGCGCGAGAACAGCCTGTTCGGCGTCCTCTCCCTGCTCACGGGCCAGCGCTCAGATCGCTTCTATCACGCCATCGCCTTCACCCGGGTGGAGATTGTCACCGCGCCGGCGACGTCCGTGCGCAAGGCGATCGAACAGGATGCCAGCGTGGGGCTACTGCTGCTTCAAGGTCTCTCCTCGCGGATTCTGCAGACCGAAACGATGATCGAAACCCTCACCCACCGGGACATGAGTTCGCGGCTGGTCAGTTTCCTACTGGTGCTCTGCCGCGACTTTGGGGTTCCCAGCAGCCAAGGAATCACCATTGATCTGCGTCTTTCCCACCAGGCCATCGCCGAAGCGATCGGCTCAACCCGGGTGACCATCACCCGATTGCTCGGGGATCTGCGCAACGACGGCCTGGTGCAGATCGACCGTAAGAAGATCACGGTGTTTGATCCCATCGCCCTGGCCAAGCGCTTCAGCTGAACTCCGGAGATACTGGGGCCGGTTGCAGACGCACGTGACGGGTTGGCTGCTGATCCTGACGCTGCTGGTGCTGGGCGGAGTGCTCTCCAACCTGGGCGACCGTCTGGGCAGCCGGGTGGGCAAGGCAAGGCTGAGCCTGTTCAGGCTGCGGCCCCGCAACACCGCCGTTCTGATCACGGTGCTCACCGGCAGCCTGATCAGTGCCATCTCCCTCGGCCTGATGCTGCTGGTGAGCGAGCGCCTGCGCACGGGCCTGTTTGAACTCGACCAACTGGAGGAGCGCCTGGCCAACAGTCGTCGCCTGCTGGCCAGCAGCCAGCTGGAGCTCAACCGAGCCGAACAGGGCAAGCGAGATGCCCAGCAGCGCTTTGAGCAGGCCCAGGCCCGTGCCAGCAAGCTGCGGCAGGAACTGGCCCCCCTGATCGCCCAGCGCAATCGCCTGGAGCAGGAGCGCTCCCGGCTCAACCTCGAGGTGCGGGACCGGGACGCGGAGATTGGCCGCACCGAGGCCGAATTGAGCCAGGTGCGCAAGCGAATTGCGGCGGGAGCCCAAGAGCTCAAGGATCTGGAAAGCAACCTGATCGCCCTGCGCCGCGGCGATGTGGTGATCACCAGCGGGCAAATCCTCTCCAGCGCCAAGGTGGCCCTGGAGCGCCCCGAGCAAGCCCAGCAGGTGATCACGGCCCTTTTGCAGCAGGCAAACATCAACGCCTTCCGCCGGGTGTTACCCGGCCAACCACCGGATCGCCAGATCCTGCTGGTGCCCAGAAACGACATAGCCAAACTGGAGGATCTGCTCGCCAAGCCCGGCCGGTGGGTGGTGAGCATCCTCTCGGCCGCCAACGTGCTGCGGGGGGAGCGCCAGGTGCTGGCCTTCCCCGACCTGCGGCCAAATCGACCCGTGGTCAAGGCCGGCGAGGTGCTGGCCAGCACCACGGTGGAGGGAGACCTCACCGGCCCAGATGGCATCAACCGCCGCTTGAACCTGCTGCTGGCGGCGGCCTATGCCCGCGCCCAGCGCCAGGGCACGCTGGTGGAGGGGTTGCAGTTCGACGCAGCCAGCCTGAACCAACTGGGTCGGGCCCTGGGCGAAAGACCCGCTGGCCAGGTGGTGCAGCTGGAAGCCGTGGTGCTGCGCGATGCCGACACCCCCGATCCGATTGCAGTCGAGTTGCGCTGGTTGCGACCGCCGGCGGACGACATCCCGAGGGGGCCCCGGCGCCCATGACCGGCATGCAGGCATCCGCGTTGATCGCCGGTCTCGACCCAGGCAGCAGCAAATGTGGCCTGGTGCTGGCCGATTCATCCCAGGGGCAGGTGCTGGAGGCGGCAATCCTGCCTCCTCCAGCCAGCCAGGGCCTGCTGCAGGCCTGGCAGCAACGCGGCCTGGCCAGGGTGATTCTGGGCAACGGCACCGGCAGTAACACCTGGCGACCCCTACTGCGCCAACTCAACCTGGAGCTGACCCTGGTTGATGAGCGCGGCAGCAGCCTGGCCGCCCGCCAGCGCTACTGGGAGCTGGATCCGCCAAACCCTTGGATGCGCCTACTGCCCGCCGGCCTGCGGCTGCCCCCAAGGGATATTGACGACGTCGTAGCCCAGCTGCTGGTGGAACGCTGGCTGGGGGAACCGCTGCAGCGCCGCAACGGCGAGGTGCTGCGCCAGTGGCCACCCAATGGGTTTAAAAACGGGCCCGCACCGTGAACACATAGTCACCGCCGGGTTCCAGCTGGTAATCCACCTTGAGCAGGTAGCGCAGCAAGGCGTCCTGGATCAGGGCCCGCCCCAGGGAGGGCTCCACACTCAGCTCGCCGCGGTCAAACGCCCAGCGGAAACTCCAGCGATACCCACCGGCACTGACTTCTCCCTCCAGCACCCGCTGGCTGAAGCTCTGATGCAGGACGCGGAGCTGGGCAGTGGTGGCGGGTAGCGGGGCCATCGACTCATGCTGGCGTGCCGTGGGGCTGAAAACCGTTGAGCCGATTCCCCGCCCGCTCCAGGCCCAGGCGCTGAATCAGACCAAGGCCCGCTTCCACCTCACTGAGCACCGCCTCCAGCAGGGGCTGCTCAGCGGCACTGAAGCGCCCCAGCACGTGGCCGATGGTTTGGGCGCGGCGTTCGGCCGGCTCCTGGGCGGGGGCCCCGATGCCGATGCGCAGCCGGGGGAAATCCTGGGTGCCGAGGTGATTGATAGTGCTGCGCAGGCCGTTGTGGCCTCCCGCACTACCCCTGGCCCGTAGCCGCAGCTTGCCCAGGGGCAGGTCCATGTCATCGACCACAACGAGCAGCTGGGTCGGATCCAGGCCAAACCAGTCGAGGGCGGCACGAATCGAGCGACCGCTCTCGTTCATGTAGGTCTGGGGCATCAACAGGCGCAGCCGGGCCGCACCCTGACCCACCTCGGCGAGCAGGCCGCGCAGCTTGGTCTGCTGGCGAAAGGAGGAGCCTGCGGCGGCGGCCAACCGCTCAAGGGCCATGAAGCCAACGTTGTGGCGGGTGGCGGCGTAGTTGGCCCCGGGGTTACCCAGACCTGCCACCAGCTGTAGGGCCGAACTGGTCGCAATCACCCGAGCTCAGGCGGGCGGGCCGTCAACAGGCCGGGGCAGCCCCAAAGCTTCAGACTCAACCACCTGACCGACTGACTGGCCAACGGCTTGCCCAACCGACTGGCCAACTGCCTGAATCTCCCCAGGCCGAAGCTCGGACAGGTTGGCAGTCGTGATGTCAGAAGTGGTGATGTCGGCAGTAGTGATAGCTGATTTGAATTCCTTCTCGAATTCGGAGGAGGCCGACTGGAAACCCTTGAGGGTGCGGCCCAGGGTTTTTCCTAGCTCCGGCAGGCGCTTCGGCCCGAACACCAGAAGCCCGATGGCGGCGATCACCGCCATTTCGGGGAGTCCAATGCCGAAGATGTTCATGGAGCCGGTTTTGGCAGGGGAGGGATGGCCGCGGCCTCAGCCAAGTCCATTCCAGTTGACCGTGATGCCCTCGAGCAGCAGGGACTTGTTGTACAGCTGGAGAATCACCAGCAGGAACACCAGGAACAGCACCATGAAGATGCCCATCACGGGCGTGGTGCCCCAACCGGGAACAACCTTGCCGTACTCAGAGTTGAGTGGCCGCAGGATGTCGCCGAGGCGGGTGCGTTGGGCCATGACTGCTGAAGCCCCTCGGGCATTGAATCGCTGCCGTTACTGTAAGGGCCCTGAGCGCCCTGCCGCGCTGGGGCGTCGAGAGTTGTGACGCAACCCGACACCTGCACCTTTCCCTAGCCATGGATCCAACCACCACCAGCTCACCGGCCCTTTCCGTGGCCCTTGCCGTGCTGGCGGTGCTCCTAGCCCTCACCGGTTTTGGGGTATATCAAGCCTTCGGCCCCCCGTCAAAGGGCCTCACCGACCCCTTTGACGACCACGACGACTGAGGGACGACTGAGAGGCGCCAAAAACCGATGCTCCAGGGCAGCAGCAAGCAGGGATCCCCGCCTGGCAGCTGATCGAGGGGCAAGGGCTTCTCCAGCCCATCGAGACGCTGCATCAACCGCCAATTGGGGCCCAATTCCAGGCGGCGGCGACACGGGGAGCAGTTCTGCACGGTCAGCACCATGGTTGCTGTCGCCCCCGAGGGCCGGCAGCCCAACAGCAGCAAACCCTCCCCCAGGCAGGGCAAGGCCGGGCGCGGGGCGGGCCTGGCCTGGACCGCCGCCGGCCGCAGCCAGAGGGGCTCGCGAAAGGTCACGGCCTGCTGAGGCACCCCGGCGCGGCCCCAGCCAGGGCGACAGGGCATCAGGGCCAGCCGCAGCCGTTGGCGGCCGTTGTCGGCGCCGGGGTCAGGCCAGGTGGGGGCCCGCAGCAGGGACACGCCCAGCTGGCTCGGGCTCGCCGAGACCCCCTGGGGGCCATCGAGTAACACCGCCAGACCCCCATCGGCAGGCACCGATGCGATCCAGCTGATCGCCGCCACCTCCCAGCGGGCCCGCTCCCGGGCCGTGACCGGCTGGGCCGGCCGCTCGAGCACCCCCCCGGAGGTGTCGGCAGCCCAGCGGTCCGCCGGCTGGGCCAGGGGGACCTCCAGGCGCAGCAACTCGTGGCGCTGGCGCCAATCAACGCTCAGCACCAACTCCAACCAGGGGGTGTTGGCCAGCAAGCGCCCCTCCAGCCGCAGCCGGCTGGCACCGCAACAGCCGCGCCACAGAAAACTGGTGCAGAGCGGTCCGCGCTCGAGCCAGGTCGGCTCGCCCTGCCAATCCCACTCCAGCGGCTGCTCCCGGTAGTCGGCGGCGATATCCCATGCATCCCAGAACTCACCCCGATCGGCGTAGCGCCGCCAGGCCAGGGGAGCCCCGAGCTGGGGCTGGCCCGTGCCATCCCAGAGCTGCTCCAGGCCCTGGGGGCCCAGCTCAAAGCTCACCAATCCGTTGCCGCAGCGCCAGCCCTCAACCCACACGGGCGCTGTCACGCCAGCGGGGGATCCGGCCCTGCTCTCCAGCTTTAGCTCCGGCTCCAGCTCCAGCTCCAGGGCATCCACCCCGGCCAGAGCAGGCAACTGCAGCCACTGGCCGCCACCAGGGGCCGCCTGGGCCGGCAGCTCAAGGCCGGCATGGCTCCAGCGGCCCGCTGGCAACCTCAGGGTGCGGGCCCGAGCTGCCAGGGGCTGCAGCTGGGCAACCCACCAGCCCCGGCAGGGCCCTAGCCAGGCCTGCAGGGCCCGATCCCTTAGGAAGCAGGCGCGGCGGCGGGCGGCCCGCCACTGGGGCTCAGCCTGGTCAAACACCTCCGGAATCGAGGTGCCCGGCAGGATGTCGTGAAACTGCTGGAACAGCAGGGTCTCCCAGGCAACCGGCGGGCCTGAACCGGCCAGCGCCTGGGCCAAATCCGCCTCCCTCAGCAGGCGCTCCAGGGTGCGGTTGTGGCGCTTTTGATCGGGACGGGAGGTGGCGCAGCCCCGGTGCAGCTCCAGGTAGAGCTCATCGCGCCACACCGGCAACCGCCGGGCCAGCGGCTCGAGCTCGGCCAAGTAGGCCCGCAGGCTGCCGTGCCGCTGGGGTGCGGCCTCGTCTTGCTGCTGCCAGAGCCGCCGCTGCTCAAGCATTTCTGCCGTAGGGCCGCCGCCATGGTCGCCAACCCCAGGCAGCCAGAGGGTCCCGTCCACCCCCGTCGCCCCCTGCCAGGCCAGGCGATAGCGCTCCATCGCCAGCGGATCCCCATCGGTGCCGATCGGGGCAGTCATCAGGGCCAGCAGCTCGGCACCACAGCGGCTGCGCCAGCGAAACAGCCTGTGGGGGAAAGGATTGGTGGCGTTCCAGAAGAGCTTGTGGGTGCAGAACCAACGCACGCCAGTGCTGCGGGCCACGGCCGGCAGACCGGCGGCGAAACCAAAGCTGTCCGGCAGCCAGGCCAGGGCGTGCTCCAGCTCCGCAAAAGTGGTGGTGCTGTAGTGCTGGCCCAGCTGGAACTGGCGCAACAGCGAGGCGCTGCTGATCAACACACAATCGCTCTCGACCCAAGGGCCATTGATCGGCTCGAACCGACCGGCTGCGACCGCCCGGCGCAGGCGGGTGAACAGCTCAGGCCTGTACTGCTCCAACCAGGAGTAGAGGGCCGGCGTGGAGTGGGCGAAATGGAGCTCGCCGAAGCGCTCGATCAGATCCAGCGCAGCAGAGAAGGTGCGCTCGGCCGCCAGCCAGGTATCGGCCACCGGCCACAGCCAGGCCAGGTCCAGGTGGGCGTGGCCCAGCAGGTGGAAGCCACCGCGCAGCGGCTGGCCGGCCCGCAGCTGGGCCAGCTCAGCCTTGGTTTCGGCCAACAGGCCGGCGGGATCGGCCGGATCCAGGGGTTCGAGCTCCAGGCGACTCTCGATCAGGGCCCCGTCGTCGTGGAGGGGGCTGCGCAGCCGCAGCTCTATCAGCAGGGCCTCCCCCTGCCACCAGCGCTGGGGCAACACCCAGCGACAGGCCGTATCAAACAGATCGCCGCCATGCACCACCTGGCCATCCACCCGCAGTTCGGCCGTATCAGCCCACCAGCGCAACACCAGACGGGCCTGGGCCACCCGAGCGGGAACCTGGAGCTGCCGCCAGGGTTCCGGACAGGCCAGCTCCAGCCTCAGCCGGCGCCACTGGCCACCCCGGGGCCAAATCAGCAGTCCCCGGGAGTGCCAGTCGGGGCGATGCAGGGCCCCCCAGGGATCGGCCAGGGCCTGGCCCTGGCCACCCTCGGCCTGCGGCCAGCTCCACAGCGGCTGCAGATCCCATCGGGCTCCACGGGGCTGCGAACGTGACTGAAACGTTTCAATCCTCGGGGGCTGCCCTGGTGGAGGGGCCTCGGGCATCGTTGGATAGCAAGCCAAGACCCATAGGATGACCCCGCCACCACGGGGTCGAGCAGGCTCCCCCAAACGCCTGTCACTCCCTGTCACCCGCCCGCCGTTCCCCAAGGCCGAACCATGCTCGCCCTCAAGATCTCGGTTTACTCGGTCGTTTTCTTCTTTATCGGGATCTTCGTGTTTGGCTTCCTGGCAAGCGATCCCAGCCGCACCCCCAGCCGCAAAGACCTCGAAGACTGACCACTGGGGCCCAAGGCCGCCGGATCTCTATGGAATAATCGCGCCAATAGGGCGATTATCCGGAGAGCCTTCGTGTGCATGTGCTGTCCAGTTGCCCAGGCAAATTCAACGCAAATCAGGCCTTGGGGCTAATGCAACTTGGCTTGAACCTCCCGGCCAAATTTTTTAGCTGGAGACTCCTATCGCGCCGCCACCTGGCCCTGCTGGCGCTACCCGCGATCCTGATGCCCAGCCTGCTGAGTGGGGCCAGCCTCGCGGCAGAGAAGCCCAGCCCCCAAGGCCAGGGGGCCGGCCCTGCTCCAGCCCCATCGGCTGAGCCGACCCCGAGCTTTGTGGTGATCAGGGCCGACCAGCAGGGCTACGACCAGCAACTGAATCGCTTCGTGGCCACGGGCAATGTGCAAGCTCGCTTCAACGGCTGGCTGCTTCAGGCCGAGCGGGTGGAAATGGCAGAAAAGAGTCGCAGCATCTACATATCTGGCCAGGTGCGGCTCAGCAAGGGGGATCAATATCTTCAGGCCAGCCGGCTGCGCTACAGCGAACTGGAAGGGACCGGTGAATTGGATGATGTCTACGGCGTCATTGACCAGGACACCCTGCTAAGTGACCAACCAACCGTTGCCCAAAAGCCTTCCTTTGTCTGTCCACCCCTGGTGGCCGACCCGGCTAAAAAAAGCCTTGTGCGGCTTATCCCCCCTGGTCGCACCAACCTGCCGACCATGCCCCCCCCGGCCGGCTGCCCCGGCAGTGAATTCATCAGGCCTGCGCTGAGCTTGAACCAGGCGCTCGAATCTGTGGCCTTTGGCCCCCTGCCAGGCGAAACCCCAGCCAAGCCGCAGCCGCTAGCAGCGGGCGCGGGCGATCCGGAACAGCTCACTGCAGCTGAGCAGAGGGTGCGCAACGTGGCCTATCAACAAAGCTGGGGCACCCAGCTGAAGATCAATCTTGACGCCGTTATCGACACCAACGATTCACTCAACAGTGCTGGGTATGGGTACCGTCCACCCTCTGTCGAGGGGGGCAAGGTCAGCCGTCTGCGCTTCCAGGGCGCCCAGATAAAAATTCAGGCCAAGCGCTGGACAGCCGAAGAGATGGCCTTCACCAACGATCCCTTCACCCCTGCGGCCTCCTGGAGCATTGCCCGCAAGGTGGTGGCCGTCATGGACGACAAAGGGGTAACCAAGATCAAGGGTCGCAGGGCGCAGATACTGCTCGATGGCAAGGTATCCCTGCCTGCGATCGTCAACACCACCATTGGCGAGGAGGAAATACGTTGGGCCGCCGATACCGACAACCAGGATCGCGATGGCTTCTTTATCGGCTACAACCTCGATCCGATCAGGCTCGGGCGCAACGGCAGCCTGCGGCTCCAACCGCAACTCATGTTGCAACGGGCCTTGGAAGGCAACACCAACAGCTACGTATTGCCTGGCGAGAGCCTGGCCAACCCCAACACTGACCAGCCAGCCACCCTCGCTGACATGTTCGGCCTGCTGGCGGCGCTAAATCTGCCGATGGGCTGGCTGTCCCTGAACGCCCTGGCCAGCCTTTCAACCTTCAATCCCGACAATTTCCGCTCCGGCACCCGCAGCACCGGCCAGCTGAGCGCCCCCCTGGCCCTGCCAGGCCACAACAGCGCCAGCGCCAGCCTTTTTGGCTCTTACCGGGAGCGCATTTACAATGGCAGCCTAGGATTGCAAACAGTAGTGTATTCCTACGGCGCCAACTTAGCAGGCAGCGTAGTACTCAACAAACCAAAATCCCAGCG
>NZ_JAGQCR010000120.1:0-9463 GCF_024346295.1 Cyanobium sp. BA20m-14 | reverse complement strand
CACTGGCCACCGACAGGTCGTGGGTGACAAACAGCATCCCCAACCCCAGGCGCTCCTGCAGCTCCCGCAACAGGGCCAGCACATCTGCCTGCACCTCGGCATCCAGCATGCTGACACTCTCATCGCAGAGCAGCACCTGGGGCTGCAGGATCAGGGCCCGGGCAATCGCTACCCGTTGCTGCTGACCACCAGAGAGTGTGCGGGGCAGGCGGTTTTCAAAGCTTTCCGGGGGGGTGAGCCCCACCGCTGTCAGCAGTTCGCGGGCGCGTTGACGGGCCTGGGAGCGGTTGGCCAGGCCGTGGATCAGCAGGGGATCGGCAATCGCCTCACCAACCACCATCTGGGGGTTGAGGCAGGCCAGCGGGTCCTGAAACACCATCTGAATGCCGCGCCTGGCCTGGCGCAGGGCTCGGCCCCGCAGGCTTAGCAGGTTTGTGCCCTGCAGCCGCACCGTGCCACCCCGCACCGGCGCCAGCCCCATCAGGGCGCGGCAGAGGGTGCTTTTGCCGCAGCCGGAGGCTCCCACCAAGCCGATGGTTTCGCCCTGCTGCAGGCGCAGGCTGACGCCATCCACCGCCTTAAGCCAGCGGGCTTGCCAGGGCAGGGATGGCAGTGGATGCCAGCTGCGCAGCTGCTCGATTTCCAGCAGTAGCGGTGCTGGCGGTGGCGGCAAACTTTCGGCGCCCTCCCGCTCCCGTGCCTTGGCCACCAGCCGTTGGGCTAGGGCGGAGGCGGGGGCCATCAGCAACTGCCGGGCTGGCGCCTGTTCCACCAGGCGTCCCTGATCAAGTACGGCGATCTGGTCGCACCAGCGGCCCGCCATGGCCAGGTCGTGGCTGATCAGCAGCAGGGCGCTGCCCGCTTCGCGGCAGAGGTTGCTGAGCTCCGCCATCACCTGGCCGGCTACGGCCACATCCAGGCTGGTGGTGGGTTCATCGGCGATCACCAGCGGCGGCTCCAGGGCCATCGCCAGGGCGATCGCTAAGCGCTGGCGCATGCCGCCACTGAATTCATGGGGATAGCTGCCGTAGCGCTCCGGGCCGATGCCCACCCGGATCAGAAGGGTTTCCGCCCGTTGCCGCACCTGGCGCCTCTGCCAGCGGGGCCGGTGGGCCGCCAGGGTGTCGGCCAGGTGATCGCCGATCGTCAGCAGTGGGTTGAGGCGGGTCATCGGGTCCTGGAACACCAGCCCCACCGCTTCACCGCGCAGTTGGCGCAGGGCCGGACGGGCCATTTGGCTGGGGTTCTGACCCGCTAGCAGCAGGGAGCCACTGCACTGGCTGCCCGGGGGCAGTAGTTGCAGCACTGCCCGGGCCACGGTGCTCTTGCCGCAGCCGGAAGGACCCACCAGGGCCAGGCGATCGCCGGCCGCCAGGGTCAGGTTCAGGCCGTCGAGGGTGGGGCGCTCCGCGTCGGGATAGCTCACCACCAGGTTCTCAATTGCGAGCACGGGGCTGGTCATGGCCACCAGCTTGGCCCCACTTGCCTACGATGAGGGGAACCCGCAGGCTTAAATGCTCAGGGCGGCCCCAAATCTGGATGCATCGGCCATAGTCACTCGAGTGGCGGCCGCTCCAGCTCTGGTGCGCAAGCCAATCCGCATTCCTGCCGACTACGGCGTGCCCCTGCCGGAGTGGTTGCAGCGCTGCATCGAGCATGTGCCGCCGGGGCAGGAGGTGAACTGTTCCAGCGATGCTGAGGCTCTGCTGGCCTCCGCTTTCGACTTCGCCTACCAGCTGCACGAGGGCCAGTTTCGGGCCAGTGGCGAGCCTTACATCATTCATCCGGTTGCCGTTGCCGACCTGCTACGCGATATCGGTGCCAGCGCCGGCGTGATCGCTGCGGGCTTCCTGCACGACGTGGTGGAGGACACCGAGGTCACCGCTGAGGAGATCGAACAGCACTTCGGCGCCGAGGTGCGGGCCCTAGTGGAGGGGGTTACCAAGCTCGGCGGCATTCACTTCACCAACCACACCGAAGCCCAGGCTGAAAACCTGCGCCGCATGTTCCTGGCCATGGCCAGCGACATCCGGGTGGTGCTGGTGAAGCTGGCCGATCGGTTGCACAACATGCGCACCATCGCGGCGCTCAAGCCCGAAAAGCAGTTGCGCATCGCCCGGGAAACCCGGGAGATCTATGCCCCCCTGGCCAATCGCCTCGGCATTGGCCGGCTGAAGTGGGAGCTGGAAGATCTGGCCTTCAAGATCCTCGAGCCCGAGGCCTACCGGGATGTGCAGCAGCAGGTGGCCACCAAGCGCAGCGAGCGCGAGGAGCGCCTGGCGGTCACGGTGCAATTGCTGCGAGACCGGCTAGCCGCCGTGGGCTTGGCCAATTGCGAAGTAAGCGGCCGGCCCAAGCACCTCTATGGCATCTGGAGCAAGATGCAGCGCCAGCAGAAGGCGTTCCACGAGATCTACGACGTGGCGGCTCTGCGGATTCTTTGCCCCAACTTCGAGAGTTGTTATCGGGCTCTTGCGGTGGTGCACGACACCTTCCGGCCGATCCCGGGGCGCTTCAAGGATTACATCGGCTTGCCTAAGCCCAATGGCTACCAATCCCTGCATACGGCGGTGATCGGCCGGCACCGGCCGATTGAAGTGCAGATTCGCACCACCGACATGCACCAGGTGGCCGAATACGGCATTGCTGCCCATTGGAAATACAAGGAGGGCGGTTCGCCGGCCGCCTCTGGAGCAGATGCCGAGCGGTTCAACTGGCTGCGGCAGCTGGTTGATTGGCAGAAGGATGACGGTGGGACCGACAGCAACGACTTCCTGCGCTCGATCAAAGAAGATCTCTTTGATGAGGAGGTGTTTGTATTTACTCCCAATGGCGATGTGGTGGGTTTGCGTAAGGGTTCTACGGCCGTAGATTTCGCCTATCGCATCCACTCGGAAATCGGCAATCATTGCCAGGGCGTGCGCATTAATGATCGGCTATGCCCGCTCGCCACACCTCTGCGGAATGGTGACTTCGTGCAGGTGGTTACCGCCAAGACGGCCCACCCAAGCCTCGACTGGCTCAATTTCGTGGCTACCCCCACGGCCCGTAATCGCATTCGCCACTGGTACAAAACCAGCCACCGCGAAGACAACCTCCAGCGCGGCACCGAGATGCTGGAGCGCGAGCTCGGCCGCGATGGCTTCGATGCCCTGCTCAATGGTGAGGCGATGGCCAAAGTGGCCCGCCGCTGCAATCTCACCTGCACCGAAGACCTGCTGGCCTCCCTCGGCTTTGGTGGGGTCACCCTGCATCAGGTGCTCAACAGGCTGCGGGAGGAAATGCGCCTGGCCAGCGAAGCCTCCACCCCCGTGGTCAGCAATGAGCAGGTCGCGGCCAAGGTGGCGGCCCACGCTGCCCAGGTGGCGCATCAAGCGCCGGTGGGTGGGGGTGGCACCAGCTCAATCCTTGGCCTTGAGGGCCTCGATTACAGGCTCGGGGGCTGCTGCAGTCCCCTGCCTGGCGAGCAGATTCTTGGGGCGGTGGCTCTCGGCAACCACGGCATCACCATCCACCGCCAGGACTGCTCCAATGTGTCCCAGGTGCCGGCCGAAAGGCGGCTGCCGGTGCGCTGGAATTCCGCCTCCGAGACGCGCCCGCGCCGCTACCCGGTGCAACTGCGCATCGAGGTGCTCGATCGCGTTGGGGTGCTTAAAGACATCCTCACTCGCCTTTCCGATCACCGCATCAACGTCTGCGATGCCCGGGTGCGCACCAATCCCGGCAAGCCGGCCCGCATCGATCTGCGGGTGGAGCTTGAGAGTTCCAGCCAGCTAGCTAGCACGATCAATCAAATCCGCTCCATGGCCGATGTGCTGGACATCGCCCGCACGGGCATCGGCTAGGGCAGGGTGAAGCCGGAGGTGTTGAGATGTTTGAGGTCAAGCATCACCAGCGTCAGCCACACCAGCAGGGCCAAGCCGCCGACGGCGCCGAAGCCAAGCAGCAGGGTCGACAGTGCTGAGCGCGGAGATCCCTTGCCGTTCGTCACGAGTGCCCCTGAATAGAAGTTGATTCTCTCACTGCTGGGGCGTTTGCCTGCATAGGCGCGGCTGGCGCGGTCGTGATGTCCGCTACAGCGTGCCTTTGAAAGCCCAGTTACAACCTGCCCATTCCCCGGATTCCCCACCATGACCTCCGAGCAGGCGGCCCAACTGATAGACGACACCCTGGACTTGGTGCACCAGCGGCTCCAGGACCTGCAGGCCCAGGCCCTGCCCCGCGAGCAGCACGCCTTGGCCGAGGAATTCCGCGAATGGCGCCATCCCGTTGGTGGCCATATCGATTTGATGGTGTTTCCCGGCCTGGCTAATCCCTGAGCCGGGTGCTCGATCTGTGGGCACTTTGGCGCTGAAATGGGGTCATGCCAGACCCCGCCGGATTTGCTGACACCATCGCCGCCGTGGCCACCGCTGTGGCTCCAGGCGAGGGCAGTGTGGCGATCGTGCGGATTTCTGGCCCCGAGGCCGAGCCGATCGGCCGGCAGTTGTTTGCGGCCCCCGGCCAGCAGAGCTGGGAGAGTCACCGGGTGCTCTACGGCCATGTGGTGGATCCTGCTAGTGGCGAGCGGCTCGATGAGGCCCTGCTGCTGCTGATGCGGGCCCCCCGTAGCTTCACCCGGGAAGACGTGGTGGAACTGCACTGCCATGGCGGCCTGGTGGCGGTGCAGCGGGTGCTGGAGCTGGTGCTGGCGGCTGGGGCGCGGCGGGCCCTGCCGGGGGAATTCAGCCAGCGGGCGTTTTTAAACGGCCGGCTCGACCTCACCCGCGCCGAGGCGATCAGCGAAATGATCACGGCCCGCAGCCGCCGGGCGGCCCAGCTGGCCATGGCTGGCCTCGATGGCGGCCTGCAGCTGCGCATCGGCGCCCTGCGCGAGCGGCTGCTGGATCAGTTGGCGGAGCTGGAGGCGCGGGTGGACTTCGAGGAGGACCTACCCCCCCTCGATGGCGCGGCAGTAACGGCCGAATTGGAGGCGGTGCGGCTTGAGCTGGAGCAGCTGGTGGCTGAGGCGCGCCAGGGGGAGTTGCTGCGCCGGGGCCTGCGGGTGGCGATCGTGGGCCGGCCCAACGTGGGCAAATCCAGCCTGCTCAACCTGCTCAGCCAGCGAGAGCGGGCGATCGTGACCGACCTACCGGGCACCACCCGCGACCTGCTGGAAAGCGAGCTGGTGCTTGACGGCGTGCCTCTCACCCTGCTCGACACCGCGGGCATTCGCCCCACCAGCGACCGGGTTGAGCAGCTGGGCATCGAGCGCTCCCGCCAGGCCCTGGCCGCCGCTGATGCGGTGCTGTTGCTATTTGATCTGGAGGCGGGCTGGAGCCTGGAGGATCAGGCCCTGCGGGAGCTGGTGCCCGAGGGCGTCGTGCTGCTGGTGGCAGGCAACAAGGCTGATGGGGCTGGCCTGCAGGTGGGTCTGGTGCCCGCGGGGGATGGGGAGCCGGCAGATGTGCGCTTCAGCGCCCTCACTGGCGCCGGCCGCGATGAGCTGGTGGCGGAGCTGCTGCGCCGCTGCGGAGCTGGCTGCCTCGAAGGCGTGCAGGTGGCACTCAATGCCCGCCAACGGGATCTGGCGGCGGCGGCAGCCCTGAGCCTGGGGGCTGCCCTTGAAGCTGCGGCGCAGCAGCTGCCCTGGGACTTCTGGACGATTGACCTGCGCGCCGCTGTGCGTGCCCTCGGTGAGATAACAGGCGAGGCGGTGAGCGAGGCGGTGCTGGATCGGGTGTTTTCGCGTTTCTGTATTGGCAAGTAGGTCTTTTACCAAACTGCCTCTTGCCAAACTGCAATCATTTGATGGTGTGCGTCGATGGCCAGCCCCCGCGCCCTGCTCGCTGTCGTGGCTATTTGCGCTGGCCTGGTGCCAGGGGCAGGAGCTGCTGAAAAGTCGGCTGCGGCGGCCCTGGCCCAGTGCAAAGCACCCGCGCCTGGCACCTTTGTGGTGCTCGGGAGCGGTCAGCAGCGGGGTGAACCCACGGCCCTGCTGATGCAGGAGCGCTGGTTTGCCGATGGCCGCATCGAAGGGGTTCGCTACCTGCGGGCGGGGCGCCGTTTTACGGAAGATCGCTACAGCGGTCAGGTGAAAGCCGATGCCAACTGCTGGGCATTAGTTGAGCGCCAGGGTTCGGCCGGTGCCATGGCTGATGCGGTAGCCCTGGATCGCCTAGGCCGGCCGCGCACTTCCCTGGTGGTGGCACCCAGTGAGGTGTTGTCGTTGCGCTATGTGGCCCAGGCTCCGGGCGCTTGCCGGCCCGAGCAGCTCGATGGCCTGGTCACCAGCCAGCAGCAGGGCCAGAGCTGGCTGGCTGGCAGCTGGCAGCCCAATGCGGTGGTGCAGCGGGAGTGGTGGCAGGCAGGGGCAGTGCAAGGTCTGGCGGTGTCCAGCTACGCCGGCCGCCAGGACCGGGGCACCTACAGCGGCAATCTCAAGCTGGCTGCCAGCTGCCTGGGTTCGATGACCCAGAGAGACTCTGCGGGCGCCTCCTACAACTACAAAGTGGCGCTGCTCGCCAATGGTGGTGGCTACGTCTACCTGCAGACCGACCCAGACAATCTCACCCTCGGTTTGCTGCAGCATCAGCGCTGAGGCCGGAGGCCCCAACGGGCGGCGAGGAACACCAGGGCCATCAACCCATAGCCGAGGGCCCAGCTCTGGCCCACGCCCCAGCCCAGCTGCAGCACGGTGTCGGAGCTGGTGAATTGCCAGGCGTGGATCACACCAAACCAGGACAGCACGGCTGCGATGGCTGCGCAGGCCGCCGCCGCCAGCAGGCGGGCCTCGATCACGTAAACGAGCATGCCCGCCAGCAGCATCGCCGTGATGATCTGGCCTTGCTCAAGGGCGAAGGCCCCGGCGGCCCACACATCGGCCTGGGCCAGGGGCGCCAGCATTGCTGGTCCAAAGGGGCTGGCGGCCGTGCCGCTGCCACCGGCCCGCAGCCCCGCTTTCAGCATCAGGGCGCCCCAGCCGGCCAGCCCGGGCAACAGCCCCAAGGCCACGGCCGGAGCATGGCGAGGCGGCGTGGCCTGGAAGGCCTGGGCAGCGATCACCAGGCCGATGTAAAGCACGATCGCCATACCGGCTTCAATCGGCACCAGTTGGCCGACCACGCCAAACAGGCCCAGCAGGCAGGCGGCGCCCATCACCACGCCATTGAGCCAGGAGTAGCCAATGCGGGCGCCCATGGCCTTCCAGCCCGGGTGGCCGATGTAGATGGTGGTGGGAAAGCAGGAGCCCAAGGTGGCAGCGGCCAGGGTGCCAATGCCATTGATCAGCATCGAGCTGGGCACCGGATAGCGATCGCCGGCGGCCTCGGCGCTCTCCAGGTTTTGCAGCGAGCCGATCACATTGAAAAGTCCCATCGGCACGATCACCCCCAACCAGGGCACTAGCTGGCCACGCGCCTGCCATAGGTCTGCCAGTTGCAGCTTGGGTAGATGGAGCCCAATCAGGGCCGTGCTGCTCTGCCAGCGCACCGGATCGAGGTCGATCAAACCATTGGCCCAGGCCAGGGCGATGCCCAGCAGCACGGCCACCAGGCCGGCGGGCACCGGCCAGCGCACCGGCGCGTAGTAGCCCACCAAAATCACCGCCAGCACCGCCAGGCCTACCATCGGCTGGGCGTAGGTGCGCAGCAGGAAACCCAGAGAGATGTAGCCTAGGGCGATGCCCGCCAGGGTGGAGAGCAGGGCGGCCCGGGGCAGCCAGCGCTGCAGGGCGTTTCCGATGAAGGCACCGGAGCATTCGATCAACCCCGAACCCAGGCAGGCGATCAGCCCAGCTCGCCACGAGAGGGTTACCGCTGCGGCTGGATCCAGGCCCTGGCTCAAGGCCGTCAGCTTCACCGGCAGCATCACCAGAAACACATAGGCGAACAGGCTCACCGTGTTGATGCCGTAGGGCAGGGCGGTGCGGTCGTCGCGGCCCTCCCGCAGGTCGAGTTGAAAGGCCTGGCGGGCGTAGGCCAGGTTGCCCACCACCAGGCTGATGCCGGTGGCCGGCAGGATCGCGCCGAATATCAGGCTGTCGGGGTAGCCGAGCACGCCCCGGCACAGGGACACGATCAACAGGATCTGGATCAGGTTGTCGAGCCCCAGGCCGAGGAAGCCGTCGAGGTCACCGCTCGTCCACCAGCGGGGTTGGGTCATGCCGGTTTTCCGGATCAGCGGATGCCCTCAGGTTGGCACTGGGCCCAGCTGGCATTTCAGTTCGAGGGCATCGGTGAGCCCTTCATGGCCCTGGTCGTAGCTGGTGGTGGCGAAACGGCCGTGCCAGCTGGCGGGCAGCTCCGCCAGCAACGCCTCGGCGTAGGGGTGGCGGCGTGCCTGGAGTTCCATGGTGTGGGCCGGATAGAGATGCACCGCCCGGCGGCTCACCCGCAGCAGCTCATTCAGTGTGCTGCGGTGCCAGTCCAGATCCAGGCCCGGCTCCTCCATCAGCCCTCCGGCTGAGCAGGGGGCGTAGCTGAACAGCAGGTGGCCGCTGAGCACCAAATCAAAACCCTGATCGGCAAAAGGCAAATTGGGCAGGCTGGCGGCCAGGTAGCGCTCGGGATGGGCGCGCCGGTCCGCCAGGAAGGCCTCCAGGGCGTCGAGGTGTTCCTGGCGGCAGGCGTCCAGGTTGAAATCGGGCCGGATGGCGGTGCTGGTGGCGAGGGTGGCCATGGCGGCCTCCAGATCGCCCCGGGCCCGCTGCTCCAGCTCAGCCTCGGTGAGGGCATAGAGCGGATCAACGGCCGTCACATCCAGCCCCTCGGCCCGCAGCAGGGCCGAGAGCGAACCCGGCCCGCCCGGGCAATCCAGCACGCGGGCGCCGCGCCACTGGGCCGGATCGAGGTTGAACATTGCCAGGGCCTGGCTGCCAAGCCGGCCGTAGAACACCACCTGGGCAAATTGCATGGTTGCTGCGCTGACCCAGCTGCACTGGCTCGCATGATGGGCAAACCGGTCACTTGTCGCCATGAACCTGCCGTTCACGCCTGCGCTTCAGGGCCAGCTGCGGGCCTGGCTGAACGAAGACATCGGCCGCGGTGACCTCACGGCTGCGGCTCTGGCTGGTCGCCCTGGCCGGGCCCACTGGCTCGCCAAGGCGCCCGGGGTGTTTTGCGGCGGGGTGCTGGTGGAGCCTTTGTTCCGGCTGCTCGACCCCGCCGTGCGGGTGTGCCCGTTGGTGGCGGATGGGGAGACCGTGGGGATGGGCCAGCGGCTCTTCGAGCTCCAGGGCCCTGCCACGGCCCTGGTGGCCGGTGAGCGCACGGCCCTCAACCTGGCCATGCGCCTCTCCGGAATCGCCACCGCCACCGCGGCCCTGGTGCAGATGCTTGAGGGCACGGGCGTGGCGCTGGCCGATACGCGCAAGACCACCCCTGGCTTGCGGGTGCTGGAGAAATATGCGGTGCGCTGCGGGGGGGGAGTGAATCACCGCTTCGGGCTCGCCGATGCGGCGATGCTCCAGGAAAACCACCTGGCT
>NZ_JAGQCR010000012.1:0-26987 GCF_024346295.1 Cyanobium sp. BA20m-14 | reverse complement strand
CTGCTTTTAACCGATTGGTCCTGAGTTCGAATCTCAGGCGACCCATTCTCTTCTCAGCTGGTCTTTGGCCCAGTTCCCCCTGAGGGAAGCTGATCTCATGAATTGCCAACGTCCGACGGGCTGGGGCACGAGACGCCCCAATCTGACAGTTTTTGACCCATTTCCGTACCTAAGCAAAGAGCCCCCACGCATCTCATTTGACGAGAGGGGGAGACAGGGGGACGCCGATGCGGTCCCGTATTGCCCTCGTATTGCCCTCACAGTGCTTAGCGGAGCTGGCTGGGTTGAAGCAGATGCACCATCACTATTTTCAGTACTGCCAAGATGGGACCTTATTAATGCTCTCTTCTGCTTGCTATTATTGCATTTGGAATCTTACATTAGCCGGGTACTCTCACCCGCCGCAAATGGTAAAATAGTCAAAGAAAACAATACATTGACCGCCGCCAACCTCTCAGCATTAGTGGGCAAAGTAGCCAATCAGAAATAGCCTGGCAAGCAGGGTAGGCAATTCCGGTCAAACTCCTGGGGTTACACAATTAAACAGTTGTCGCGCCCTTGAAAACCATATGCGACACCAATCTGCCGATCAACTTACGGAATCGTGTTACGAAATCTTGAGAAGAACGGGCCAGGCAGGTGGCTAAGCGCGGCGGGCTCTGCACGCTCGCGGAGCATGGTGAATCGCAGCTGTAGGGCTCCTGCCCAGGCGTGAAATAATTAAATCCAGTGGAACAACATCAATGCAGCGATCTCACTCTTACAGGCGCCTGCTCCTCTCATGCATCGCCCTGATGATCTGCTTTGGCCTACCCATGCCCTGGAGTCGACTGGCCTCGTTCGGCTATCTGGCTCTGGGAATCGTCCTGATTCAGGGCTTAAGTCCAGAACCCAGGGATTCCGCCACAGGAGGCGTGCCTTCCAAGCCCTACAGACTGCTCGGCATTGCTGCTATTGCTTTCTGGCTGTTATGGAACCTGACTCCCGTGGAGATGCGCAACACCGGCATCCCAGTGATCCTGTTATGGACAATATTCGGTGGCTGGAGTGCCATTCGGCTGATCCAGCGACTGGCGCGGGAGTCGAGAATAAATGGGGCCGTGCTGCAGGGAGCCCTGGCTGGATATCTGATGCTGGGACTGGCCAGCGGTCTGTTGCTGTGCGGTCTGGAAACCATCCAGCCGGGCAGCTTCCGGGGCATTGACATCGGCACCGGGGCAGTTGGCCTGGATCACTCGGTATGGGGGCTTAACTTTGCAGAGTTGAATTACTTTGCCTTCGTTAGTCTTACCACCATGGGCTATGGAGATGTAGTGCCCATGACAGCGCCAGCAAGCATGATCTGCGTGATGATCGCCGTAACTGGAACTTTTTACATAGCTGCTGTCATGGGGGTGCTGATCAGCAGGCTCACCATTCAGGAAACCGAGGAGGTCCGCAATTCCTCCCAAAAACCATGAAGTTCAACCGGATTTTACGAATCCCCCGCCGAAGGTGAGCCACCGCCCTGTTCGGGTGGCCGGCGGGGCCGGTGGTATGCCGGGTCCGGGTTGGAGGCCTGCAGCTCCCTAACCGTGCTGAGGGCAAAGCCGGATAGACCCCCCGCAAAAGTCAACAGCCAAAGCTGCCAGAGGGCACGCGCCGGGGACAGGGGCGTCGCCGTGCGGGCGATAGTTGCCTGCAGCAGCAGTGCCAACGCCGTTCCCAGCAGGGCGCCGGCCAGCAAAGCAGCCAGCACGCGGCGGTTGGTCGATCGGCGACCAGCACCGCGGTTCATGGACCGGGCTCCGGCGCGGCTGGTATCGGCTCAGGCAACCCAGCTGAACCGTACGCGGGACCACCGCCGAGCCAGCTCTTCATCACCACGTAGAACACGGGCACCACGAACAGACTGAGCAGCGTGGCGGCCAGCAGGCCGCCGAACACCACCGTGCCTAGGGAGGTCTGGCTGCGGGCACCAGCGCCGCTGGCGAGTACCAGTGGCAGGAAGCCGAACAGGGAGGAGATCGCCGTCATCACGATCGGCCGCAGCCGCGCCCGCGATGCTTCCCGGGCCGCCTCAAAGGCCGGCAGCCCTTCAGCCAGCCGCTGGTTGGCCTGATCCACGATCAGGATCCCATTTTTGGCCGCCAGACCGATCAGCATCACCAAACCCACTTGGGCATAAATGTTGAGCACCTCTCCCCTCAGGCTGAGGAAAAGCAGGGCCCCGAGCATGGCGGCGGGCACCGTCATCAGGATGATCAGCGGATCGCTGAGGCTCTCGTACTGACCTGCCAGCACTAGGTAAACCACCAGAATTCCCATGGCGAAGATCACGATCGCCAGCGACCCGGCCTTCACCTCCTCCCGCGACAGGCCGGTCCAGTCGGAGCTGATGCCGCTCACCCCCAGCTGATCGAACACCTTCTGGATGGCGACTATCGCCTGGCCGGAGCTACGGCCGGCTGCCGCCTCACCCTCCACCTTGATCGAGCGATAGAGGTTGAAATGGGGAATCACCGCCGGACCGGTGGAGGGGCTGATATCGATGAACTCCGACAGCGACACTGGCTGCCCCTTGGCGCTGGGTACGTAGAGATCCTCCAGTCGCTGCGGCGTAGAGCGGTAGGGAGCGTCCGCCTGCACAAACACGCGCCGCACCCGGCCCTCCTGGAAGGTGTCGTTGATGTATGCGCCGCCGAAGTTGAGGCTGAGCGTCTGCATCGCCTGGCCGAAGTCGATGCCCAGCGATGCCAGCCGGGCGCGGTCCACGGTGATTTCCATCTGGGGAGCCTCAGGGCTGAACTGGGTGAAAACCCCCTTCAGCTCAGGCTGGGCATTGGCTTTCTGGATCAGCCGGCGAGCGGCGTTGAAGAACTGCGGCAGCGACAGGCCGCCGCCGCTGCGATCGAGCAGCTGGAACTCGAAGCCTCCGGCATTGCCATAGCCGGGAATTGAGGGAGGCTGGATGGCGATCACCCTGGCCCCCCGCAGGCTGGCAAAGCGTCGATTCAGCCGCGCCACGATCGCCTCCATCGACTGATCCGGCGCACTGCGCTCCTCCCAATTAGTGGTGCCGAAGAAGAACAAGCCGCGGTTGGGGGCATTGCCACTGAGGCTGGCGCCGCTGAACACAGCCGCCGCCGTGATCGCTTTTTCCTCGCCCAGAATCGCTGCCACCCGTCGGTTGATCGAGCTTGTGATCGCATCGGAGCTACCCTCCGGAGCCTGTACAATGCCGATCGCATAGCCTTGATCTTCCACCGGCACAAAGCCGGAAGGAATGGCGTTGAAGGCCACCGCAGTGAGCACCATGCCGCCTAGTAGGGCCGCCATCACCGTGCCCCTATGGCGCAGCACGCCGCTGAGGGCACTGTCGTAGGCCCGCTCGGCCCGACCGTAGAAAGCATTGAAAGCCTGGAAGATCCAGGGGGTGAACCAGCCGGCGCTGACGCCAATACCGCTGCATAGCAACGCCAAAAATGGGCTGCTCAGCCCAGCCAACAGCAGACCAGCCACGGCTCCGGCGCCACAGACCGGCAGCAGCAGCGGCCGGCCACTTACCTGGCTGAGGCCGTAACCAAGCAGCGCGGCCAAGATCAGCATTCCCAGCGCCGGCAGCACCCCACCACCGCTAACCAGCAGGCCGTAGAGGAATCCGAGCAGCGCGCCAGCAATGGCATAGGTGCGGCGGCTGGGCTCCTGGTCCTGGCGGGAGAGCAGCAGGGCCGAGAGCATCGGCGAAAAGGTGAGCGCGTTGAAGGTGGAAATGGCTATGGCGAACAGGATGGTTGCCGCAAACTGGCGGTAGATGGTGCCGGTGGCGCCAGGGAAAAACAGCACCGGCAGAAACACGGCAAACAGCACCAGCGAAGTGGCAAGCACCGCCCCGAACAGCTCGGCCATCGTCGCCTTGGCGGCCTCAAGGGCAGTGAGCCCCTCGGCACGTCGCGTCGCTGTGCCCTCGATCACGGTGATCGCATCGTCCACAACCAGGCCGGTGGCCAGCACCAAACCGAACAGGGTTAGCTGATTGAGGCTGAAGCCGAACACCTTCACAAAAGCGAAAGTGCCCACCAGTGCCACTGGAATGGCGATCGCTGGCACCAGCGTCGCCTTCCAATCCTGCAAGAACAGAAACAGAATCAGCACCACCAGCACCACCGCATCGCGCAGCGAATTGCTAACTCCTTCGATCGAAGCGCTGATGAAATCGGTGACGTCGTAGATCTTCTCGAGCTTCATCCCGGGCGGCAGTCCCGCCTGGAACTCCGCAAGCACCTGCTCGACCCCCTTGGATACCTCCAGGGCATTGCTGCCGCTGAGCTGATAGATGGCCAGGCCCACCGAGGGCACCCCGCGCAGATCGGTGGCGCTGATGTCGTAACTCTCTCCACCAAGGCTGACGCGGCCCACATCCCGCAGCCGCACCAGCGCCCCGTCACCGGTGTTACGCAGGATCAGGTTTTCGAAATCCTCGTTTTGCAGCAACCGGCCCTGCAGCTGCACCGAGAAGGTGAAAGGCTGGCCTTCGGGCGCCGGCGCACCACCGATCCGCCCGGCCGGCACCAGGCGGTTCTGGCTCTGCAAGGCCGCCACCACATCGGCGGCACTGAGTTGCTGCTGGGTGAGGCGGTCGGGATCGAGCCACACCCGGATCGCCAGGCGGCGGTTGCCGAAATAGGTGATCTCCCCCACGCCCCGCACCCGCCGGACCTGGTCGGTGAGCCCCTGATCCAGCTTGCCGCTGAGGGTCTCGACGCTGTAAGGACGGGCCGGATCCGTGCTGACCAGGTTGTAGACGAGCAAAATCGAATTGGAGGCCTGACTCACCGTTACCCCCGACTGGCGCACCTCAGCGGGCAGCTGCGGGGTGGCGAGCGCCACCCGGTTTTGGACGTTCACCTGGTTGATGGCGCCATCGGTGCCACTAGCGAAAGCCACGCTGATAGCGCTGCTGCCATCGGCCGCACTGGTGGAGGTGATGAACTCCATGTTTTCAACCCCGTTTATCTGCTGCTCCAGCACCGCGGTGAGACCCTCTTCCACACTCACCGCATCGGCGCCCTGATAGCGGGCGCTCACCTGCACCGTCGGCGGGGCGATATCGGGGAGATTCTCGATCGGCAGAATCGGCAAAGCGATCAGCCCAGCGATCACGATCAGCAGGCTGCAAACCGTGGTGAGCACCGGCCTGAGGATGAAGCGGTTGGAGGCGGACATAGGGATTCCTCTCCTTACTGCGACTGGGCCTGCTGCACCGGCAGGCCATGGCGCAGGCTGAGCAGGTTGCTGCTGATCACTAGGGCCCTGGCGTCCAAGCCCTGCAGCACCGGGTAGCGAGCATCCTGCAGGGGGCCGAGCTGTACGCGGGTCTGCAGGGCGAAACGACTATTCGGCGGCAGCTGCCGCAGCCGCTCCAGGGGCGCCTGGCCCGGATCCCGCTCCAGCTCCTTCAGCGTACCGAGGCGGTACACATAACTCTGGCCGGAGGACTGGATGACGGAACCCACCGGCACCGATAACTGGTTGGTGCTGGCCAAAACCAGGCGGGTGCGCACCCGCAGGCCATTGCGCAGGTTGCCGTTCCTGTTGTCATAAGTGGCCTTCACCAGCAGTACCTGATTGCCGACATCGACACTGGGATCGATCGAAGCAACAACACCGCGCACCAGGGGCTGGCTGCTGCCGGGATCCTCCAGGATCACCGTCTGGCCCGGCCGCACCCGGTTGCGCAGCCGGGCTGGCACGTCGATGCGGGCCGTGAGCTCGCCGTTGCGGATCACGGTGGTGAAGGGGTCGCCGGCCCGGATCACATCCCCAATCTTGACGGTCACATCCCCGACCGTCCCAGAGATTGGGGAGCGAAGGTCGCGGAAGCCAAGGTCTGCCTCCCGGGCTCGCAGGCTGGCGGTCGCGGCGATGTAGCCCTGGCGCAGCTCATCGCGCTGCAGGATGCTGGCCGCCCCCACTCGGGCCAGGAAAGCAAAGCGCTCATAGTTAAGCCGGTCCTTAGCCTGTTCGGAGCGCAGGCTCATCACCTCGGCCTGCAGCTGCGCCTGATCGAGCACCACCAGCAGCTGGCCAGGCCGCACCCGGTCCCCCTGGCGAATGCGCAGCTCTTTGATCCGGCCGCCGGCCTGGGCCGCCAGCTGCACCGCCTCCACCGCATCAAGGGTGCTGATCGTGGCCACCTATTGGCGGAAGGTGACGGGGCGAGCCTCGATCGTGTCGACCACAATGGGCCTGGCCGCCTCAGGGGTTGAGGGAGTGCAGCCCGTCAACAGCGCGAGGCCGCAAAGTGCGACCGCCGGCAGTTCGCGCCGAAGGGGCATGCATAAGCGTGGTGATGGAACTGATTTATAGCCCCCTCCTTCTCTGCGAGCCCTCAATGCAAACTTTTGAGGTCCCCCCGCAGGGGATTGCAGCAAGCCCTTGGTTCGGGGCCGGCAGAGCCCATTTCACAGCCGACCCTGCAGGCCGTAGAGCAGGGTTGCCGCGCTTTCGCGCAGGGCTAGTCGGTTGCGCTGGGCGGGCAGGAGGGCAGGCTCGGCAGCAATCGGGAACACCGTTAGCTGCTGGCGCTCAAAGGCGCGGCTGGCCCGCGGCAGCTGCCACGGATCGGTGATCAGCACGATTGCCGGCAGGGAGGAGGCCGCGGTGTGGTGGCGGATCCAGGCGCCGGTGAGGCTGGCGTTTTCCCAGGTGGTGCTGGCGCAGCTGTCCCCGAAAATGCGGCCTGGGGGCACGCCGAGCTCAAGGAGGCGCTGGGCCGTGGCCGGCGTGTCCCCAGAAACGTATATCTGTTGCACCCGGCCCTGGCGCAGCAGGCGCGCCGCCTGGGCGGTGGTGGCCGCAGCGATCTCAGGGCCCCGGCCCACCAGCACGGCCAGGGCCGGCCCTGGGGATGGGGGATGGGGCGGCGGCATCTGGCTGTCGAGCCAGTCACTGAGCCCCGCGGTGGTCAGCGGGCTGTAGAGCAGGGATGCGAGTAGCACGGCCAGGCCCAGGAGCAGGGCCCGCCAGGCCCAGCTGAGGCGGGCCTTGGCACTTAGTACCAGAACCAGGCTCACCACCAGAGGCAGCAGCAGTGCTGGGGTGGTGAGCAGCTGCAGCAGGGAGTCCCGCAGGGAGAACCAGGCAGTCGGCCCCACTGGGCAGGTGGTCCAATCGACGGCGGACGGCAGCATGGTGGACAAAAGCACGAAGGCGGTGAGCATGCGGTCCCTGCTGAAGCGAGCCGTTGCCCGCCTGCATCTCTACCGACTGGCCGCCGGTTTATACGAAACCTATCGGCTGGTGGCTAAGCCCCACACCCATGGCGCCCTGGTGGCCATCTGGTGGCAAGGGCGACTGCTGCTGGTGGAAACCAGCTATCGCAGGGCGTTGTCGTTGCCCGGCGGCGGAATCGAAGCCGGGGAGACGCCTCTGCAGGCGGCGATACGGGAGCTGGAGGAGGAAGTGGCGATCCAGGTGGCACCGCAGGAGCTCCAGGATCCCTGGCAAATCACCGAAATGTCGGCGGGCGGGCGGAACACGGTGACGATCTTTGCCTGGCATCCGAACCGCCAGCCGGAGGTCATGGTCGATGGCATGGAGATCAAGAGTTGCCATTGGCTCAGACCCGAGGAGGCCCTTGCCAGAGCGCTCCCCAACCACCTGCGCACCTATCTGCAAAGAGCTAGCTGAAGCCAGCTCGCTTTCACGGGCGGCGAGAGTTGACGATCACCGAGTTGCCGCTCCCCCCAGCAGTACCAGGCAAGGCCGGCACCACCGAGGTCTGGCCGTCCCACTTGTCGAGGAAGAGCTTGTAGAGCACCTGGTCATCGAGGCTGGAATTCAGGGTCTCGTAGCGCTTTGCCTCCTGCTCGGCAATCAGCACTTCGGTCTGGGCCCGCAGCAACTGCTGCTCAGCAATCTGCTTCTGCTCGATGGCGGCCCGATACTCCTCGGCAATCTGCAGGCCGGTGAGGTCGAGGCCCTGCACGCTCACGTAGTCAAATTTGCGCAGCTCGTCGGCCACCTTTTCCTGCACCAGCTCAGAAATGGAGTTCCACTCCGTGGCGATGGTCACCAGTTCGTACTGGGAGAACACCGATTTGAGGGCCTTGAGCAGGGAGGGCTGGATCACCCGCGGATAAATTTGTTGGTCGTCGGTGGCGATCGTTTCGTAGACGCGGCCCGCCTCGGCTGGCTTCATGGCGTACTTCACCGTGGCAGTGGCCTGGATCACCTGGAGGTCCTTGGTGAGGGTTGAGAACTGCTCCGGCCGCACCTGGGTGCGCACATCAAACAGGGAGGTGCTCTGGGCCAGGGGAATCTTGAGATTGGCCCCTGGCTGCCGCGGTTGTCCGGTGACCTTGCCGAGGGTTGTGACAACGGCCACGTTCCCGGCAGGCACGATGAACACCGTCTGCGAAAGCAGCACCAATCCCCCCAGGATGGCTGCGAAGATCAATTGCCAGAGTCCGCCGAAGCCGTTGTCTGCGCCTGAGCGCATGGGAGATTGCATCGGAAGACTGAATCCTTGGGAGTCCGCCGACCCTAGGCGTTCTGCCCAGGCAGCCAGCCCCCCACCAATGCCTGACAAACGCCAGCCGGCCCGCCAGGATCGAACCACAATCAGCTGCCAGCCTTGATGACTCCAGCCCCCGACAACTCCGCAGCCAATGGCACACCCCTGGCCTGGGTTCCCTGGCTCCAGGCCGGAGTGACCGCCATGCTCCTGGTGCTGTTCGTGGTGATGGTGGGCAAAACCCGGCAACAGAGCGCTGCCATTCGCCAGCTTCAGGAGAAGGTAGAAGGTCTTGAGAACGCCAGGGCCCTTGAGCGCACCGCCGGGCTCGAGCAGCAGCTGCGCACCACAGTGGAGCGGCTGCAGGTGGTGGAACGCAACAGTGCTCGCATCGATGCATTGAGCAGCGCAAACGCAAACCTCTCTCAGGAGCTGCGCAGGCTGCGCGGCAACCAGGCCACCGAAGCCGCTCCCGCCCCCCTGAGCGATGAACCACCCCTGGCGCCGTTGCCGCCCCTCAAGCCGGCCACACCAGCCAATTGAGCCTTAACCCCTATTTCCCAGTCAGCCCTTCACCGCATCGCCGCTGGCACTTGGCAGGATGTAGCGCTGGAGCCCGATGAACAGCACCAGCACCGGCAGGATCGAAATCACTGAGCCTGCGGCCACCAGGCGCCAGTCGAGGGAAAAACTGCTGGCCAGCTGCTGCAGCCCCAGGGGCAGGGTGTAGAGCTCGGGTTCATCGAGGATCACCAGCGGCCAGAGGAAATCGCTCCAGGTGCCGATGAATACGAACATCGCCAGGGTGATCAGGTCGGCCCGGGCCGCCGGAATCATCACGTTCCACCACTCCCCCAGGGGCGTGCACCCGTCACAGCGGGCCGCCTCCTCCAGCTCCACCGGCACCCCCAGGAAGCTTTGACGCAGCATGTAAATGCCAAAGGCCGTGGCCGCCTGGGGAATGATCAGGGCCCAGAGGGTGTTGCGCAGCCCGATCTGCACCATCAGCAGATAGAGGGGGATCATCACCACCTGGAAGGGGATCAGGATCGTGGCCACCACCAGGGCCAGCACCAGGCCCCGCCCCTTGAAGCGCATCCGCGCCAGGGGGTAGGCCGCCAGGGAGCAGAAGAGCAGATTTGCCAGCACGGCCAGGGCGCTGACGATGGTGCTGTTGAGCAGGTAGGTGAGGATCGGGTTCTCACCGAACAGGCGCGTGTAGGCCTCCAGGCTGGGCTGGGCTGGCAGCAGGGCCGGCGGGCTGGTGAAGATGTTTTCAGCAGGACCCTTGAGCGAGGTGCTCACCAGCCAGAGCAGGGGCACCAGCATGGCCAGGGCCACCAGCAACAGCAGGATCAGCTGGGCGGCGGCCGCCAGCGGCAGGTTGCGGGTCCTGGGCTGGCGGGGGTGCAGGGGTACGGGCATGGGCTGGTTCAAACCCTGGGTCGATCGGCCAGGGGCAAGTCAGCCAGGGCGGGCAGCGGTGCTTTCTGGGGGTGCAAGGGCTGGTGCTGGGCCCCGGCCAGCAGCCGATTTAGGGCATTGACAAAGGCCTGGGCCGCGGCCACCACGATGTCCGTGTCGGCGGAGTGGCCTGAATACAGCACCCCCTGATGGCGCAGGCGAATCGTCACATCGCCCATGGCATCGATGCCTTCGGTCACCGATTTCACCGAAAACTCCACAAGCTCATTGGGCACCTGGGCCAGGCGATTGAGCGCCTGGCACACCGCATCCACCGGCCCGGTGCCGATCGCAGCCTCGCTGAGTTCGGCGCCATCGGCCGTCACCAGGGTGACGGTGGCTGTGGGCTGCAAGCCAGTGCCGCAGCTCACCTGCACGCTCTTGAGGGTGTAGCTGCCGTTGTCCTGCTGCTGCACCTGCTCGCTGACGATCGCCTCGAGATCCCGGTCGCCGATCTCACGCTTGCGGTCGGCAAGCTCCTTGAAGCGGGCGAAGGCGTCGTCGAGGTCGTGGCGCTCCAGGCTGTAGCCCAGCTCCTCGAGCCGGGCCCGGAAGGCGCTGCGGCCGCTCAACTTGCCCAGGGAGATGCGGTTGTCGGCCAAACCGACGGTGCGGGCGTCGATGATCTCGTAGGTGAGGCGATGCTTGAGCACGCCGTCCTGGTGGATGCCCGATTCATGGGCGAAGGCGTTGGCGCCAACGATCGCCTTGTTGGGCTGCACCGCCATGCCGGTGAGGTTGCTCACCAGCCGCGAGGTCTTGGTGATCTCTTCGGTGCGCACACCGGTGATCGGCTCGGTGCTCGCGGCGGGTCGGCCCAGAAAAGGGTTGAAGTAGCTGCGGCGCACGTGCAGGGCCATCACCAGCTCCTCGAGCGAGGCATTGCCGGCCCGCTCGCCGATGCCATTGATGGTGCATTCGAGTTGGCGGGCGCCGTTCTTGACGGCTTCGAGGAAGTTGGCCACCGCCAGGCCCAGGTCGTTGTGGCCGTGCACCGAGATCACCGCCTGGTCGATGTTGGGCACGCTGGCGTTGATGCCGGCGATCAACTCGCCAAATTCGGCCGGGGTGGCATAGCCCACCGTGTCGGGAATGTTGATGGTGGTGGCCCCGGCACTGATCGCCGCCTCGATCACCTGGTGCATGAATTCCGGATCGCTGCGGCCGGCGTCCTCGCAGGAAAATTCCACGTCGTCGACCAGGGAGCGGGCGTAGGCCACCATTTCGGCAGTGATCGCCAGCACCTCAGCCCGGCTCTTGCGCAGCTTGTACTCCAGGTGAATGTCGCTGGTGGCCAGAAAGGTGTGGATGCGCCGCTTGGCGGCGGGCGCCACCGCGTCGGCGCAGGCCTTGATGTCGCCGGCCGCCGCCCGGGCCAGGCCGCAGATGGTGGGCCCATCATGGGTGCCGACCGTGGCGGCAATGCGCTGCACGGCGTTGAAGTCGCCCGGGCTGGCAAAGGGGAAGCCGGCCTCGATGATGTCGACGTTCAACCTGGCCAGCTGCTGGGCGATCGCCAGTTTTTCCTCGAGGTTCAAGCTGGCGCCGGGCGACTGCTCGCCATCGCGCAAGGTGGTGTCGAAGATCAGTACGCGGCCGGGGTCGCGGGCCATAACTACGCCTCTAGGCGGAATGACTATGAGTTAGACCCACTCTAGGCGGGCGCCTGCCCTGCGGCCGCGGCAGAGCCAAAGGGGGTTGCGCCTAAAGTGATTTGACCGCTGGATGGTCATGGCCGCAGGCGATCTGGCCCTCGTCCTTCACGCCCATCTCCCCTACGTTCGCTCGAACGAGCCTGGGTCGCTGGAGGAAGACTGGTATTTCCAGGCACTCCAGGAGTGCTACCTACCCCTATTAGCGGTATTGGAGGCCGCCGCCGCCGACCGGCTCCAGCGCCCCCGACTCACCCTCGGCCTCTCGCCCACCCTGTTGTCGCTGCTGGCAGATCGCCAGCTCAACGCCCGCTTTTTGCCCTGGATCGCCCTACGGCAGGAGTTACTGCTGCAGGCACCGGAGGGTCTCGAGGCGGCCGCCGCCCACCTGGGCCAACAATTGGCCGCGGTGGTGAGCCAGTGGGATCAGATCGGGGCAGCCCTGATCCCACGCTTCCAGCGGCTGCAGCAACTGGGCGTGCTCGACCTGATCACCTGTGGCGCCACCCACGGCTACCTGCCCCTGCTGCGTCAGGTGCCAGAGGCGGTGCGGGCCCAGCTGGTGACGGCCGTGCGGGAACATGAACGCCTGCTCGGGCAGCGCCCCCTGGGGATCTGGCTGCCGGAGTGCGCCTACTACGAGGGCCTAGACGAGCAGCTGGTGGCCTGCGGCCTGCGCTATTCGGTGCTCGATGGCCACGGGCTGCTGCATGCCCTGCCGCGGCCCCGCTACGGGGTGTTTGCGCCGATCTGCTCGCCGGCTGGGGCGGCCTTCTTCGGCCGCGACAGCAGCGCCACCCTGCCGGTGTGGAGCGCCCGCGAGGGCTATCCAGGCGACGGCGCCTACCGGGAATTCCACCGCGACCTGGGCTGGGACCTGCCCGAAGCCGAACTCACCAGCCACGGCATCCGCAGCCGCCGGCCCCTGGGCCTGAAACTGCACCGGGTCACGGCCCAGGGCTGCCCGCTCGAGCAAAAACAGCCCTACGAACCCGCCATCGCGGCCGAGCGGATCGAGCACCATGCCGCCGCCTACCTGGAGGGCCGGGCCGAGGAGCTCACCGGCCTGGCGAGCTCGATGGAGCGCCGGCCCCTGCTGGTGGCTCCCTTCGACGCCGAACTGTTCGGCCACTGGTGGTTTGAGGGTCCCCAATTCCTGGCCGCCCTGTTCCGTCAAGCGGAAAGCGCGGGGGTGCGCCTGGTGACCCTGCGGGAAGCCCTCAGCGGCGACGAGCCGCTGCAGGTATGCCGCCCCTCCCCCAGCAGCTGGGGCCAGGGGGGCTATCACGACTACTGGCTAAACGACACCAACGCCTGGGTGGTGGCCGAATGGCAACGGGCCTCCCAGGCAATGGTGCGACGGGTGCAGCAGGGCGTTGGCAGCGAGGCCCAACGCGGCCTGCTGACCCAGGCCGGGAGGGAGCTGCTGCTGGCCCAGAGCTCCGACTGGAGCTTCATCCTGCGGGCAGGCACCACCACCGAACTGGCCAAGGAGCGGATCGAGCGTCACCTCGATCGCTTCTGGCGCCTGATCGATGCAATCGACAACGGCACCGAGCTGCCAGCGCAATGGCTCAAAGCGATCAGCATCGAAGATGGGCTCTTCCCTCTGCTGAACGCGGCCGACTGGGTGCCGCTGCGGAGCTGAGGCGCGCACTCATTGCCCCATCACAGCCCGGCCGGCCACAGCAACCGCATCCCCAGCGCCCACTCCCGCCCCCGCTGCGCCATCAGTGCGGTCTTCACGCTCCAGGGTGCCGTAGCAAACAGGCGCACCATCGCCACCAGCAGTTCGGGCACCGTGGCAGTGTTTGCCAAAAAGCCATACCACTGCTCATTGGGCAGGGAAAAGAAGGTGGCGAAGTGGGCCCGCAGCTGGGGTTCGGGATAGCGCATCAGCTTCTCCAGCCCGAACTGATAGAGGGCGTGCTTTCGGCGCAGCTCAAGGGGCCAGAGCGCCTGCCAGCCCGCCTGGGCCAGACGGGCTGAACCGGCCTGCGGCTCGGCCCGCAGCAGCGCCGCCACCGCCGCTGCCACAGCCGGCGCGCGCCGCAGCAGGGAGCCCACCATGTAGCCCGAGGCTGGGTGGACCATCGAGGCCGCCCCGCCGAAGCCGAGCACCGGCTGCTGCAAATCCGGCAAAGGCAGGTTCATCGGAAACAGGCAGAACTCCTCGTGCTCCACCTCCAGCACGGCGACGCCGCGATGGGCCAGCCGCCGCTCGAGGCGCTGCTTGAGCGTGGCGTAGGGCACCGGTGGCGCCAGGGCCAGGGAAGTCTCCTCCACAAAGAAGCGTCCCTCACCCAGGTCCATGGCATACAGGAAGGTGGGGGGCTCGGCCCGCTCAGCCGCGCTGAGGTGATCGCAGCGGTAGTCCATCAACACGAATTGGCCGGCCTCCACCGGTGGCGCTGAAAAGCGGCCCGTGATCCCGTAGGCCGCCTGACCTGCCACCGGGCCTGCGTCGGGCCGTTGCACAAACACCGGCTGATGGCCGGTGGCATCCACCAGCAGGCGGGTGCGCAGGCGGCTGCCGTCAGCGCAGTGCAGCACGGTCATGCAGCATCCAGAGTTCTGTTCACCAGAACTTCCCCCTCCTCCACAATCAGGCTCCAGCTCGAAGTCCGTGGCCTGGCCCTGCAGGATGGCCACGCCGCCGCGGGCGCAGGCCTCCAGCCATTGCCCCTGCAGGGCCGAGCGGTTGAACAGGCCGTAGTCGCGCCGGTGCTGCGTGGCCTGGTTGGCTGGGTCGGCCGGGTCGGCTGCGCCCCTGCCGAAGTAGCTCAGCGTGTTACTCCAGCGGTGCTCAATCAGGTGGCCCAGGCCGAGGGCGTCCACCTCCTCTCCCCAGATACCGTAGGTGTTCGGCCAGGGGGCGCGGGCATCGTGGGGGGCAAGCAGCGCCACCGCCAGGCCCTGCTCAGCCAGGGCGGCGGCGATACACAGGGCTGCCGGCCCCCCCCCCAGCACCACCACCGTCACATCAGTGGGCATCAAGGCGGAACGGAGAAAGCTCATGCTGCATCACAGGGGCAGATAGAGGCTTCGTGGTGTGTCCTGAAAAGAACGAAAACCATGGTGCCCATAGAACGCTGCAGCTGCGGGAGTCTTGGCATCGACGACTAGGGCATAGCCTCCGACCGAGCGCTTGGCGTTGAGGCACCGCTGCACGGCCAAGCCCAGCAACAGGGGGCCGAGGCCATGCCCGTGCCAGCGCTGATCCCGGGCCAGGCGCCCGATTCGAAAACAGGGCACCGGATAGGGAGGCAGTTGCTTGGCATCGCCAGGCTGCAGATCGGCCAACGTAATCTCCGCCGGTGCCAGCGTGTAGAACCCCGCAATCTCCGCAGGAGCATCTGGCGGGACGAGCACGAACGTCTGGCTCACACCACGGCGCATGTTTTGGTGCGCCTGCTGTTTCAGAAAGCGATCGAGGGCAGGCTCACCACAAGAGAACGCCTTGCGGTTGTGACGGATGGGGTCGAGCTGCTGCTCCTCAAACACGGCTCACGCGTGTGTGGGCCTGCTCCAACGCATCCCGTAGGGCCGCATTCGGCTCAAACGTTTGAGCTATGGCGGCATGAAAGGCCTTGAAATCCCGTTGAGACAGGGTGATCTGCTGATCGCGCTCAATGGCTTCAGTGGCACGCTGCTTGGCCGCCAAGCGCACAAAAGCAGCCATGGACACCCCTTCGATGGCAGCCGCCTGGGCAAAGAGCTGCTTGTCTGCAGCGCTGAGCTTGAGATCCAGGCGCTCATCGACGACCACGACTTCACAGCTAACCGGGTGAATTGATAATACGGCAAAAAGCCGTATCCGCTTTTCACTCTTCAGTGGTGTCGACGACGGCTTCCCCAGGCTCGGTGGGGGCGGCCTCTTCCTCCTCCGGCGCCGGCGGCACCAGCACCACCTCGGTGAGGCGGTCGCCTGCATCCAGCTTCTGCAGGCGCACGCCGGTGGCGGCGCGGGACTGCTGGGGAATGGCATCGGCCTGGGTGCGCACGATCACCCCCTTCTCGCTCACCAGCAGCAGCTCCTCGCCGGCGCCGAGCACCTTCAGACCCACCAGCACGTCGCCCTTATGGCGAAACTTGATCGCCCGCAGGCCCATGCCAGCGCGCTTCTGCAGCCGGAATTGATCCACCGGCACCCGCTTGCCCAGGCCGCTGGCGGCAGCCACCAGCACCCAGGGACCCTCGCTGGGGGCCACCTCTTCAGCCTCATCGTCAGGGGTGTCATCCCCTACACCGGCGCTGGCCACCTGGTCGGCCAGCTCGGCGGGCAGCACATCCATGCTCACCAGCTGATCGCCGGGGCGCAGGTTCATGGCACGCACGCCGCGGGCCGTGCGGCCCAGGGGCCGCAGCTCCTCATCGGTGAGCCGGAAGTGGATCGTCATGCCGTTGCGCGAGCCGATCAGGATGCTGTCGCCGGGCAGGGCCAGCCGCACCCAGGTGAGGGCATCGCCCTCCACCAGATCGATGGCAATCAAGCCATTGGAGCGAATGTTGGCGAAGGCCGAGAGGCGGGTTCGCTTGATCGTGCCGCCACTGGTGAGCATCACCAGCACGGCGTCTTCAGCAAATTCACTCACCGCCAGCAGCGAGGTGATCTGCTCCTCGCGGGGGATCGGCAGCATCTGCACGATCGGCGTGCCCTTGGCGGCCCGGCTGCAGATCGGCACCCGGTAGGCGGGCACGGTGTACACCACACCCCGATCAGAAAACAGCAGCAGGTTGTCGTGGTCGTTGCAGCTGATAAACAGCCGCACCGCCTCCTCACCCTGGGTCTTGGTGCCGGCCTTGCCGCGGGTGCCGCGGCTGGTGGCTTCAAATTCGCTCACCGGCATCCGCTTGAGGTAGCCGTTCTCCGTGAGCAACACCACCGAACGCTCATTGGCGATCAGATCGATGTCTTCGAGGCCGCCCTCAAGATCGAGGATCTCGGTGCGGCGGGGGGAAAGGTAGCGGGCGCGGATCGCACCGAGCTCTTCGGTAATGATCGTGAGTACGCGCTCGCGATTGGCCAGGATGTCTTTGTAGTCGGCAATCTTGGCGACTAAATCCTCATGCTCAAGGCGGATCTTGTCGGCCTCGAGGGCCGTCAGTCGCCGCAGCTGCATCTGCAGGATGGCGTCGGCCTGGATCTCACTGAGGCCGTGGCGATCCTGCAGCTGCACTCGGGCCGTGGCCGCATCGGAAGCAGCCCGGATCAGGGCAATGATCGGATCGAGTTGGTCTAGGGCCAGCAGCAGGCCCAGCAAGATGTGGTCGCGCTCCTCGGCTTTGCGCAGGAAGTAGCGGGTGCGGCGCTCGATCGTCTCGATGCGGAAGTCGAGAAACACCTGCAGCATCTTGCGCAGGGTGAGCAGCACCGGCTCCGACCTCACCAACGCCAGCATGTAGGCGCTGAAGTTGTTTTGCAGCGGCGTGAGTTTGAACAGGTTGTTCAGCACCACCTGGGGGTAGGCATCACGGCGCAATTCGATCACGATCCGCATGCCATCGCGGTCGGATTCATCGCGGATATCAGAGATCCCCTCCAGCTTCTTGTCGTTAACCAGCTCGGCGATCCGCTCAATCAGCGAGGCCTTGTTGGTTTGGAAGGGCAATTCGGTGATGATCACCGCATCCCGGTCGGGGCGGCCCTTCACCTCCAGCGTTTCAACTGAGGCGACGCCCCGCATGGTCACTGAACCGCGACCGGTGGTGTAGGTGTCACGGATACCGCGGCGACCCAGGATCTGGCCTCCCGTGGGGAAGTCGGGCCCCGGGATGATCGCCATCAACTGCAGATCGTCGATGTCGGGGTTGGCGATCAGCGCCAACGTGCCGTCAATCAGCTCGGTGAGGTTGTGGGGTGGGATGTTGGTCGCCATGCCCACGGCGATGCCGGTGGAGCCGTTTAGCAGCAGCTGGGGAATCCGCGCCGGCATCACGGTGGGCTCCTGCTGGGAGCCGTCAAAGTTGTCGGCGAAGTCGACCGTCTCGGCCTCGATGTCGTCGAGCAGGCTGTCGGTCGTCAGCGCCTGCAGCCGCGATTCGGTGTAGCGCATGGCGGCCGGGGGGTCGCCGTCCACCGAGCCAAAGTTGCCGTGCCCATTCACCAGGGGCATGCGCATGTTGAAGTCCTGGGCCATCCGCACCAGGGCGTCGTACACCGCCGTATCGCCGTGGGGGTGGTACTTACCAAGCACCTCACCCACCACACGGGCGCACTTCCTGTAGGGCCGGTCGCTGGTCAGACCCAGCTCATACATCGCGTAGAGAATGCGCCGGTGCACCGGCTTGAGCCCATCGCGGGCATCGGGCAGGGCCCGGCCCACGATCACACTCATCGCATACTCCAAATAGGAGCGCGACATTTCATTGCGCAGATCGGTCTGGATGATCCGCGAATTGCCGCTACCGCCGGACTCCCCCGGTGAATCAGCACCGGGTCCGCTGGGGTCCGCCATGGATGACCGCATTGATCAACAGACAGTTTATCGAACCTCCGGGGGATTGCCCGGATCCCGCCCAATGGCGCCATGACCGCCCCTGAATTGCCACCCCAATCCCTGCCTAAATCCCAGCTGCAGTGCCCGCCGCGCCAGGAGGGCGAGCTGCGCCAGCGGCAGGAGCAAGGCGAGTTGCGGGTGCGGGTCGCCGCCGAATATCGCGACCTGGTGCGAGAGGTGGGCCTGGCCGAGGCCTATGCCGCCACCGATGTGGTGGTGGCAGCCGATGCGGGCTTCATGGATCAGGGCTGCCTGGTCTTAAGCCTCGGCCCCACCGATCCGCCGATCCGCCTGCGCACCGGCCTCCTGGCGGGCGTGCCCGGGCTGACCGGCTGCGGCAGTGGCGAGCTGGTGTTACCGATCGGCGGCGGCCTGGGGGAGGGGGCCGCCCTGAGCGGCGCCCAGCTGCTCAGGGCCCTGCTGGAGGGCCAATCGCTGCCGTTCAATGCCAGCGGTGAGGCCACCCCACTGCACCCCCGCCGGGAACTGCACACCGAGCTCAGCCTCGAGCAGATCGGCGCGGGCCGGTTGCTGCTGCACCGGGCCATCAGCGAAAATGGGGTAGTGGCGGTCAACCGGGCCGAAGGTCCCTGCCCGAGCCCCTACGGCACCCTGCTGGGAAAGGCCGCAAATGCGCTCTACAACTGCGGCGGCGCCGGCAGCATTGGCCTCACCATGCCGGGGCTCTCCATGCTGGGGCCGGGCTCACCGGTGCTGGTGGGAGGTGGCTTGGGTTGGGTGGTTGGGGCGGGCAGCGGCCACCAGCCGGGCTGCAAGCGCCAGGCCAGCGGCCACGCCCGCACCCCCGGAGCCGCCGCCGCGGTCAGCGTCGACCTGCACGCCCTGCGGCCGGAATGGGTGCGGCCCTGTTTTTTTGAAGGCCATGGCAGCGCCCTGCTGGTGGCGATCGCGGCGCCGGTGCCCCTGGTCAACGCCAGGGTGGCGCTTCAGGCGGCCACCGGTCCTGAGCAGCTGGAGGTCCCGGTGCTGGACCTCTCGGTGCCCCGCCGGGTCAAACCGAGGCTGGCCTCCGTCACCTACGCCGAGCTGCTCAGCGGCGAGATCAGCTTGAAGGGGCAGCCCGTGGCCTGCGCCCCCTCCCACAGCCCGCGGCTGGCGGCCGCCATTGCAGAGGCCCTGGTGGGGGCCCTGTGCTGCGGCGAATTCCCCCTGAGGTTGCCCGCCGCAGCGCTGAGTTCGCGGGCCAGCCTGCTACCGATAGAGGCCTAGCTGTTAGCGGGACGCCCATCGGCCGTAAACTTGGGCCATGGCTGAATCCACCCATAACCCTGCCCCCGTGAACGCAACCCCTGAAAACGGGAATGGGGGCCCATACCCCGAACAAGCTCCCGCACAAGCTCCCGAGCCGAGCGTCGCCACCACCTTGAGTGTGGAAGCCAGTACCGCCCCGCTCCTTGCCCAGGCAGATTCTGGTGGTGATGGCCCCAACAGCGGCGAAGGGGGCGAATGGGAGCTGCTGCTGCAGAAACTGCGCGAATGGCTCAATCAGGGCCAACTCCAGAGTCTCTGGGCCCAGGCGAGCAAGCCCGTCACCCTGCTGGCGGCCCTGGTGGGCCTGCTGCTGGTTTTGAGGATCTATGGCGCCCTGCTGGGGGCCATAGAAAGCCTGCCGCTGGTTCCCGGCCTGCTGGAACTGGCCGGTGTGGTCTGGATGGTGCGCTACGGCGTACCCAAACTGGTGCGTAGCAGCGAGCGGGAGCAACTGCTAGGCGGCCTCAGCAAGCGCTGGAAATCCTTTCGCGGCCAGGGCTGAACCCTGACAAAACCAGGCAATTGGCAGCGCGCCGGTTGATAGCTTGGCCCGAACCCGTAATCTCCAGGTGGATATTCAGCTCGGTCGCTCCCGTACCGTTCGCCGGGCCTACGGCATCGACGAGATCGCCCTGGTGCCGGGAAGTCGCACAGTTGATCCCTCCATAACCGACAGCAGCTGGAGCCTGGGCGGCATCGCTCGGGAGATTCCGATCATCGCCAGTGCCATGGATGGCGTGGTGGATGTGGCGATGGCGGTCGAGCTCAGCCGGCAGGGCGCCTTGGGAGTCCTGAACCTGGAAGGGGTGCAGTGCCGCTACGACGATCCCAATCCCGTGCTGGATCGGATTGCGGCGGTGGGCAATCAGGAGTTCGTGCCGCTGATGCAGGATCTCTACAGCCAGCCAGTGCGCGAAGACCTGATCCGCCAGCGGATCGCCGAGATCAAGAAGGGGGGCGGCATCGCCGCTGTCAGCGCCACCCCGATGGCCGCCCTGAAATTCGGCACGGCGATCGCCGAGGCCGGGGCCGACCTGTTCTTTGTCCAGGCCACGGTGGTGAGTACCGAACACCTCGGCCCCGAAGGCCAGGCCAGCCTGGATCTGGAGGTTCTCTGCCGCACCTTCGGCGTGCCGGTGGTGATCGGCAACTGCGTCACCTACGACGTGGCCCTCAAGCTGATGCGGGCTGGCGCCGCCGGCGTGTTGGTCGGCATCGGCCCGGGAGCCGCCTGCACCAGCCGGGGCGTGCTGGGCATCGGCATCCCCCAGGCCACCGCCGTGGCCGACTGCGCCGCCGCCCGCAACGAATACCTGGCCGAGAGCGGCCGCTACGTGCCGATCGTGGCCGATGGGGGCATCGTCACCGGTGGCGACATCTGCAAGTGTCTTGCCTGCGGCGCCGACGCCGTGATGATCGGTTCGCCCATCGCCCGCGCCAGTGAAGCCCCCGGGCGAGGCTTCCACTGGGGCATGGCCACCCCCAGCCCCCTGCTCCCCCGCGGCACCCGCATCAAGGTGGGCACCACCGGCAGCATCGAGACAATCCTGCGCGGCCCGGCCTGCCTCGACGACGGCACCCAAAACCTGCTGGGCTGCATCCGCACCTCCATGGGCACCCTGGGGGCCCGCACCCTCAAGGAGATGCATGGGGTAGAGGTGGTAGTGGCCCCTTCCCTGCTGACCGAGGGCAAGGTGTATCAGAAGGCCCAGCAGCTCGGCATGGGCAAATAGGGCGCGGGATTAGCGTGAATATGTGCGAGCTTCGGCTCACACACTCCTCACACCCTCCGGCCCGGTGCTTCCGGGCTTTTTGTCTTCCCCCCACCCATCCCAATCCAGCCCTGATAACGGCCTGCAAAGCTGCTGGGTGGGTGCCAACAACCTTGCTAGATTTACAGAACCCTGATCCTGCAAGGATGTCTAGCTCTGCTGCTGTCACTGATGCTTCCTTCGAGCAGGACGTGCTCAAGAGTGACTTGCCCGTGCTGATTGATTTCTGGGCACCCTGGTGCGGCCCCTGCCGCATGGTGGCGCCGATCGTCGACGAGATCGCCAGCGAATTCGAGGGCAAAATCAAGGTGTTCAAGCTCAACACCGACGAAAACCCCAACGTCGCCAGCCAGTACGGCATCCGCAGCATCCCAACCCTGATGATCTTCAAGGGCGGCCAGAAGGTAGACACCGTGGTTGGTGCAGTTCCCAAAACCACCCTCTCGGGCACTATTTCCAAATACCTCTGAGCGACCCATCCCGCTTCGGTCAGAGTCCGCTCCAGGCCCTGACCCAGGAACTCGAAAACCACCCCCAACGGCACCTGATTGAGCGATCTCTGGTGTCGTTGCTGCAGATCGGTAGCCGCGAACGCGGCTACCAGGAATGGCGACTGGTCAGTGGGGCCCTCGCTGACATCAGCGAAGCCCTGGAGGTGTTCCAGCCCCACCGGGATACCCGCAAGATCACAGTCTTCGGCTCAGCCCGCACCGTGGCCAGCGATGCCTGCTACGAGCTGGCCGAACAGCTGGCCCGCAGCGCCGTTGAGGCGGGTTTTGAGGTGATGACCGGGGCCGGCGGCGGCATCATGGAAGCCGCCAACAGTGGCGCGGGCTGCGAAGCGAGCATTGGCCTCAATGTGGACCTGCCCTTTGAACAGCACCCCAACCGGTTTGTCAGCAGCTGCGGCGGCCGACTGCTGCACTTCCGCTATTTCTTCACCCGCAAACTCTTCTTTCTGCGGGAAAGCGATGCCCTGGTGGTTTTACCCGGCGGTTTCGGCACCCTGGATGAATTATTCGAATCACTCACCCTCATCCAGACAGGCCGCACCCCGCCGATTCCCCTGGTGCTGCTTGCCCCCCCAGGCGACGCCTTCTGGAGTGGCTGGCAACGGGATGTCAACCAGGGGCTCGCCGCCCGGGGGCTGATCTCTCCTGAAGATGGTGACCTGCTGATTGAAGCCCACAGCGCTGAAGAGGCGGTGGAGCGCATCAGTCACTTCTACCGCCTGTTCCATTCAGCCCGCCTCGGCGACGACCGCATCGAGCTCCTGCTCAAAGCCCCCCTCCAGGCCGAGCAGCTCGACGACCTCAATCACCGCTTTGACGACCTGGTGGATCAGGGGATGATCCAGGCCAGCGAAACCGTCGACGACCATGGCCTACTGCGCCCCTGCCTCTACTTCCACTTCGACCGGCGCCGCATCGGCCGGCTCTATCAACTGCTCGAACAGCTCAACGACCTGGCCCTGCCGCCCGACCAGGCATTGGAGCAGCCCGGCCGCCGCAAACCCGCCCCCCAACCATGAGTCGCCTTGGCCTAATCGATTACGGCATGGGCAACCTTCACTCGGTGCAGCGGGGCTTCGAACGTCTGGGCGCTTCAGTGCAGACCGTGCATGGCGCCGAGGAGATGGAGGGCTGCACGGCCCTGGTGCTGCCGGGGGTGGGGGCCTTCGACCCGGCCATGGAGCGGTTGCGCCAAGGGGGCCTGGCCACCGCAATCAGCTCTTGGTGCGCAGCAGGGCGGCCGCTGCTGGGCATCTGCCTGGGCCTCCAGCTGCTATTTGAGGCCAGCGATGAGGGCACAGCTGCCGGCTTGGGCCTGCTCAAGGGTCGGGTGCGGGCCCTGCCGCGTCACCCGGACCAACCGATACCCCACATGGGCTGGGCGCCGCTGATCCCCTCCAGCCCCAGCCCCCTGCTGCCCGCCGACGCCCCCGAGAGCTGGGTGTACTTCGTGCACTCCTATGCCGCCGATCCCAGCGATGGGGCCTGCAACACCGCCCTTGTGGGCTTCGGCGACACCGCCGTCACAGCGGCGGTTTGGCAGGGAGCCATTGGCGCCTGCCAGTTTCACCCGGAGAAATCCGGACCCCACGGAGAGGCCATCCTGCGCCGCTGGCTGGCCTGGCTGGGCCGCCCATGAGCCTGCGGCTGAGCGGTGGTCGCCGTCTGCAGAGTCCACCTGGAAACACCGCCAGGCCCACCAGCTCCCGGGTGCGCCTGGCGGTGATGAACCTGCTGGCGGCAGAGTTGCCCGGCTGTGCCTGGCTGGACCTGTGCAGCGGCAGCGGCGTGATGGCATGCGAGGCCCTGCAAAGGGGGGCCCTGCGGGTTGTGGCGATTGAGCAGGACTGCCGCATCGCCGCCGTCGCCAGGGCCAATCTCGATGCGGTGGGCCAGGGCCTGGGCCCCTCGATGGCCCAGTGGGAAGTGCACTGCCGCGAGGTATGCCGCTGGCTCGCAGCCACTAGTCAGGAGCGCTTTGATCTGATCTATGCCGATCCGCCCTACGCCGCGGGGCTCTACCCAGCCATCGCCGCAAAGGTGGCCGCTGGCAGCTGGCTCCGGCCCGGTGGAACCCTGGTGTGGGAATGCGCCACCAAGGCAATGCCCGCCATCCCTGATGGCTGGCAGCTGGCAGACCAGAGAACCTATGGCAGCACCAGCTTGATGCTGCTCATCCAGCCCTAAGCTCAGGGCTGAGGGATCTCAGTCGAGCAGGGTGCCGCGGCGATACTGATTCCAGGCCGCTACAAACAATCCGGCGAGGGTGACTGGAATCAGACCGAGCACAATGCCGCAGAGCAGGGGTTCGATCATGGAGGAGCTACTGCAGCTATCTGAATTCAATTGTTTCACGCCCATGGCCCCAATCGCGAGCCTTCTGCACCAACTGTGACTGGCCCACCCCTACCGCTTGAAGTAGCGCCAGCTGAAGCCGCCCCAGCGCAAGCAGCCTCGGCGCAAGCAGCCCCGGGCCGCCGCGGCCTGGTGGTTGCCCTGGTGGGCATGGCCGCTGCCGCCTGCATCGTGGCCCTGTTACTGGTGCTGCCCGCGGCCCAGGCCGACCCCTACACCCGCTCGACCCTGGGGCTCAGCGGTTCGGCTGAAAACGGCGGCCTGCTGTTTCGAGTCAACTGTGCCGGCTGCCACGGCATTGCCGGCCAGGGGCTTGTGGGGCCGAACCTGCACGGCGTGGCCGAACGCAAGAATTCGCGCCAGCTGATCCAGCAGGTGGTCAGTGGGCGCACCCCGCCGATGCCCCGATTCCAGCCCGAACCCCAGGCCATGGCAGACCTACTGGCCTACCTGAACGGACTGGTGTGAGCAGCCCGAGCGAACTCGTGGTGGTGCTGGTGGAGCCCGCAGGCCCGTTGAATGTGGGCAGCGTCGCCAGGCTCTGCGCCAATTTCGAAGTCGCCGAGCTGCGTCTGGTGGCCCCCCGCTGCGACCACCTGGGCGCAGAGGCCCGGCTCCTGGCGGTGCACGGGGCCTGGGTGCTCGAGCAGGCCCGCCTCTTCCCCAGCCTGGCCGCCGCCCTGGCCGACTGCCGCCGGGTGGTGGCCACCAGCGGCCGGCGGGACGGTGAGCCCCTGCCCCTGCTGGCGCCTGAGCCAGCCCTGCACTGGCTGCGGCAGGGGAGCGCGCCCCTGGCCCTGGTCTTCGGTCGGGAGGACCGGGGCCTCAGCAACGACGAGCTGCTTCAGGCCGGCCGGCTGCTCACCCTGGGCAGCGGCGCGGCCTACCCATCCCTCAACCTCTCCCACGCCGTAGCCACGGTGCTGCACCGCTGGCACGAACTGCAGGCCCCTCCCAGCCCCGCCCAGCCCCTGCCTGAACCATGCCAGCGCCAGGAAATTGAAGCCATGCTCGGCGACGCCGAAAACCTCCTGCTCGAGGTGGGCTTCCTCCATCGCCACACCGCCCAGGCCCGCATGGCCAAGCTGCGGGGGCTGCTACAGCGGGCCCAGGCCTCCAGCGAGGAGGTGGCGCTGGTGAGGGGCATGGTGCGCCAGCTGCGCTGGGCCAGTGAGCGCGGCGACAAGCCTGGACGGACCCCTTAGCTTCGGAAGACTTTGCTTGCAGGGCTCTGTGTCCGCCGGCCGGCCAACCCGTCCCCCCAGCAGCAGCTGGGGCCAACCCCTGCGCCTGGTGTTGCGTCTGGTGGTAATGGGCATCGGCCTGGGGGTGATCACCGGCACCAGCCTCAAGCTGCTGGCGCCCCGCCTGGCCCAGGGCGCCGGCGATGCCGCCGAGCCCAAGCCAGAGCTGAGCAAAAGCGGCAAGGGGCTCAGCCAGGGCTCATTTGAGCCCCGCACCGAGCTGACAGCCTTGAGCCAGCGCTGGGGCCAACTGGCCGCAGTTCACAAAGATCTCACCGCCAGCGGCTTCCTGCTGGTGCTCGACGATGGCCGCTACGCCCAGCTCCAGCCCGACCTGCCCCTGCCCGCCGCCAGCTCGATCAAGACGCCGATCCTGCTGGCGGGCCTCGAAGACCTCGACAGCGGCAAGCTGGGCTGGAACGATCCCCTCGCCCTGACCAAGGAACTGGTGGGCGGCGGAGCCGGCTGGATGGCCAGCCGGCCAGTTGGTACGCGCTTTCCCTTCTTTGAGGCGGCCACGGAGATGATTCGGGTGAGCGACAACAGCGCCACCAACCTGCTGATCAAAAAGCTGGGCGGCAAAACCGTCTTGAACGAACGCTTCACTGCCATGAACTTGCCCTCGACGGCGGTGAATAACTGGCTGCCCGACCTCAACGGCACCAATACCACCAGCAGCCGAGACCTGGCCAGGGCGATAGCCCTGGTGGACACCGGCGAAAGCCTCAGCCCCCGGGCCCGCGACCTATTTCGCGAAATCATGGGCAAATCCCGCAACAACACCCTGATCCCTTTGGGCCTGCTGCAGGGCCTCGGCAAGGACGCCGCGGACCCCGACAGCGAGCTGCTGAGCTACGGGATCAGCACCTACAACAAAACTGGCGACATCGGCATCGCCTACTCCGATACAGCCCTGATTCAACTGCCCAGCGGCCAGCGGGCCGTGGCTGCGTTCATGGTGAAGGGTCCCTTCAACGACCCCCGTTCCACCGATTTGATCCGTGCCATGGCCGGCGAAGTTTCAAAAACCCTGGTGGGCCGCAAATGAACCGTCCTCGCCTGCTCCAGGCCAGCTGGCTGCCCCTGCTGCTGCTAACCAGCCTGGCTGGCCCCGCCGCCCTGGCCCAGCCCGCCCCCGTCGTGCTGCGTCCCCAGAGCGTTGCCCCCCTGCCCGGGGGCCTGGATCAGGTGCTGCTGGTGAATGACAACAATCCCGAGCTGATTCGCGAGCCCGGGATCCTGCTTTCCACTTTTCCCGGCGCCGGTCGTGGCGTGCCTGCAGCCCACCTGGATGTGGCGCTGAACGGCCGCTTCGACCTGTTCAGCCACCACGTCTATGCGGGCAAGCCGGAGAGCCTCGACTCCACCCTTTGGCTGGCGGTGTTGGCGGCTCCCCGCGGCCCCGGGCCCGTGACCCTGAAGCTGCTGGCCGGCTCCACCGCCCTATCGCAAGCCATCGAACCCGGCCAGACCGGCGCCCCCTTCCTGCCCCTGCCAGCCCTGATGGTGCAGGGCACCACCCCGGTGTGGGCCGGCCCAGGCAGCCGCGTGGCCACCGAATTGCTCTCCCGCCAGCGCAGCCCCGAGCTGCCCGCCAGCTGGACCCTGACCCCCGGCGCTCCCACCACCTTGATCGTGTTGCCCCTGCCGGTGCGGGGCCTGGACCCCCTGCTCAACGGTCGCAACCTGCAGCTGCGACTGGAGAGCTCGGCCCCCGTG
>NZ_JAGQCR010000119.1:0-9513 GCF_024346295.1 Cyanobium sp. BA20m-14 | reverse complement strand
GGCACCCCTGCCATGACCCACTCCCATCCACGCCGGCTCGGTTGCGTCATTGCCGCGGCCCTGGCGATCGGCGGCGCCTGCCCTGCCCTGGCAGCACCCTCCAACCCCAGCCGGGCCTCCCTACAGGGCGTCACCTTCACGGTGAGCAGCCAGGGGGAGGGCTCGGTGCGGCAGCTGACCATCGCCACCAGCGGCACCCCCCGGGCGATTGCCCCGATTCGGCAGGAGATTCTCGGCAGCGTCAGCGGCGTGGAGGTGGCCGACCTCGATGCCAACGGACTGCCCGAGGTGTACGTGTTCATCACCAGTGCCGGCAGCGGCAGCTACGGCTCGGTGGAGGGTTGGGCCCTGAACAAGGGGCGCCGATCGCTCTCCTCGATTCACATGCCTGAGCTCAGCGGCAAGGCGGCCGAGGGCTACTAGGGCCACGATGAATTCGCGGTGGTGGAGCTCACCCTGGCCCGCCGATTCCCGATCTACCGCCCTGGCGATAGCAATGCCAAGCCCACTGGGGGCACCCGCCAGATCAGCTACAAGCTCGTGCCGGGAGAGGCGAGCTGGCAGCTAAAACCGGTGCGGGTCGACACGTACTGAGATGGCTGGTGGTGGCTGGAGGCTGCTGGCAGGGGGTTTGCGCGCCACCCTGCTGGGGGCGGCGACCCTGCAGCCCCTGGGTGCCGATGCCAGGGGCGACAGACTGCAGGAAGCCATCGCCGCCTTTGAGCAGCGGGGGTTCGTGATCCGCCGGGAGCATCCCCGCTGCGCCGAGCCCCAGCTCCTTGGGTTGTACGTGCGCGGCCGGCGGGAGGTGGTGGTCTGCCCGAAGGGCAACCAGCTGGAAACCCTGCTGCACGAGGGCTGGCATGGGGTGCAATCGCTGTGCCTGCGAGAGAAACCCATGCTGGGTCTCGATGCGCTGCTGCTGCGGCTAGGGCGCCGCGATCGCCTGGAGCTGCAGGTGCTCTACCGGCCGGAGAAATGGCAGCGGGAGGCGGAGGCTCGCGTCATGGCCCGTGAACCGCTGGGCCGCTACCTGGAGGCCCTCGATCGGGCCTGCGCCGCCCCAGCCCCCCAGGCGCCAAAGGCAGACTGAATTAACTCCTAGGCCGCGCGAGCCATGCCCACCCAAGCCGCCGTTCAGGCCTATTACGGCCAGGAGCTCACCGGCACGGCCGACCTCAAGACCAGCGCCTGCTGCGATGCCGATGCGGTGCCGGCCTGGCTGCGGCCGCTGCTGGCCCGGATCCACCCCGATGTGCTGGCGCGCTATTACGGCTGCGGCCTGGTGTGCCCGCCACTGCTCGAGGGCTGCCGCATCCTCGATCTGGGCTGCGGCACCGGCCGGGACGTCTACGCCCTGGCCCAGCTGGTGGGGCCCAGCGGTTCGGTGGTGGGCGTCGACATGACGGCGGAGCAGCTGGCGGTGGCCCGCGAGCACCTGGCCTTCCATGCCGAGCAGTTCGGCTACGCCAACGTGTCGTTTCTGGAGGGCACGATCGAAGCTCTCGAGGCGCTGCCCCTGGAGCCAGGCAGCTTCGACGTGATCGTGAGCAACTGTGTGCTCAACCTCTCCACAAACAAGGCGGCGGTGCTGCAGGGGGTGAAACGGCTGCTCAAGCCCGGCGGGGAGCTGTATTTCTCGGATGTGTACGTGGATCGGCGACTGCCGGAAGCGGTGCGGCGCGATCCAGTGCTTTACGGCGAGTGCCTGGGCGGAGCCCTCTACTGGAACGACTTCCTGCGCCTTGCCAAGGGCGCCGGCTTCCTTGACCCGCGGCTGGTGAGCGACCGCGAGCTCCGGATCACCGAGCCAGCCCTGGCGCCACTGGTGGGCGAGGCCCGCTTCTATGCCGCCACCTACCGCCTGTTCCAGATCGCCGAGCTGGAGGATGCCTGCGAAGACCATGGCCAGGCCGTGATCTACCGCGGCACGATCCCCCACCACCCGCACCGCTTCGACCTCGATGGCCACCACGCCATCGAAACCGGCCGGGTGTTCCCGGTGTGCGGCAACAGCTTCCGCATGCTGCAGGCGACGCGGTTTGCACCCCATTTTGAGTTCATCGGCGACTTCAACCGCCACTACGGCCTCTTCCCCGGCTGCGGCAGCAGCCTGCCGTTTACGGGCAGCAGCTCAGGTGAAGGTTCAGGGAGCTGTTGCTGAGACCGCTTTCTGCCGCGGCCCATCCAGCCGGGCCGTGAGCGCCGCCAGCAGGTCGGCGAGCGTCACCACCAGCCGGTAGCTGATCGCAATCGCCAGCAGCGGCGCCTCGGGAATGGCAAAGCCGAGGCGTAGCAGCAGCGCAGCTTCAAATACTCCCAGGCCGCCGGGGGCACCGGGCACCACCAGGCCGGCGGTCCAGGCCAGGGCAAAGCCCGCCAGCCAGCCGCCCCAATTGAGGCTGTAGGAAAGATCAAAGGCCTGCACGCAGCAGGCGAAGCCGCCAAAGCGGAGTAGCACAAACAGGAGCTGGCCCAGCAGCGGCGGCCACGGATAGCCACGGATCGGCGGGGCGGCTGCCGCCTCGACCTCCAGCCCCAGCTCCGAGGCCTTGCGGCGCTCCAGCCGGCCCAGCAGGGGGTTGAGCCAGCGGGGCCAGAGCAAGGCCAAAGGCAGCACGCCGAGCAGGGCCAGGCCGTTCTGCCAGCCACCGGCGGCCACCAGGGCCAGGGCCGCCACCGCCGCCAGCAGGGGATCGAGCAGCACCGCCACCAGGGCCAGGCCAGCGGAGGCCGGCACGGCCAGAGGGGCCTCTCCACCTCGCAGCAGCTGCACCCGGCTGGTGAGATGCCAGATGCCCCCAGGCAGGAACTTGCGCAGGTTGGTTTCGAGATAGGCACGCACCAGCTCGCTCCAGCGGGGGCGCAAGCCCAGCCAACGCAGAATCACGGCCAAGGAAAAGCCGTTGGCCACCAGGCTCAGCAGGCTGACGCCCACCCCCAGCAGCAGCCACAGCCAACCCTGGCCATCCAAGCTGAGCTGGAGCAGCTGGCGGCCATGGCCCACCAGGGCGGCCAGCAGGAAACCGAAGCTCAGCAGGCTGATCCACAGCTTCAGACCGCCGGGCAGGCCCATCCCCCCAGCCCTGACGCGCTGGAGCAGGGAGTGAATCGCGGGCGGCATGCTCAAGGCTGGGAGGGTCACTGCTGGAAGGCTCACGGCTGGGAGGGGGGCAACTCGGCGTCCAACTGGGCCCGCTGCACAACGGCCCTTACCTGATCGATCCCCAGTTTGTGCTGGCGCGCCAGGGCGACCAGGTCGTCGTGTTCCGCTTTGCTGCGCCAGCGGCCATCGGCCAGCTGGGCCTGCTTGAGCCGCACCGGCCCCAGGGGCGTGGCCAGCTCCAGGCTGCGGCGGGGCAGCACCCAACGGTTCTGGGGCTGCTCCCGCAGTCCCAGGGTGGTGCTGTGCCGCCACCACACCGCACGCAACGCCCCAGCCTGCTCCGGAGGCAGCAAGGCAGTGAGCAGCTGGCCAGGGCGTCCTTTCTTCATGGCGATTGGCTGGCTGAACACCTCCCAGGCCCCCGCCCGCCGCAGCTCATCGCTCAAGAAGGCCAGATCCTCGGCCGTGGCGTCGTCGATCTGGGCCTGCTGCACCAGCAAGGTCTGCTGGGCTGCGGACTCGCCAGCATGCGCCTGGGCCAGGGTGAGCCGCAGCAGGTTGGGGCGATCCAGGCTGCGGGAACCCAGGCCCACCCCTACCTGGCAGGGCACATGGGTGGGGTGGAGAGCGAAGCGGCTCGCCCAGCAGGCCACCAGCGCCAATCCCGTAGGGGTGGTGAGTTCCCCGGCGGGGAATCCCTGCGCCGTGGCCAGGGGGATCGCCCGCAGACGCGCCAGCTCCAGCACCGCTGGCGCCGGCAGGGGCAGGCTGCCGTGGGCCGTTGCCACCACGCCATGGCCCGCCGGCGGCGGCGTGCAGACCAGCTCCTCGACGCCGAAGTGGAGCAGGCCCGCACACACCCCCACCACGTCCACCAGGGCATCGAGGGCGCCCACCTCGTGGAAGTGCACCTGCTCAGGGCTATGGCCGTGGACTGCGGCCTCCGCCTGGGCTAGCAGGCCAAACACCTCCAGCACCCGCTGCTTCAGCGGCTCGGGCCAGGGAACTTCCTGCAGCTGGCGGCGCAGCTCCCGCCAGCGGCGATGGGCCGGCTGGGGCTCCAGGCTGGTGACAGCCAGATGCAGGCCGCGCAGGCCGCCGCTGCGGCGCTCCTCCAGCTCCAGTCGGTAGGCCCCGGCCAGACCCAGGGCCGCCAGCGGAGCATGGATCTCCGCCTCAGGCAGGCCGAGATCAAACAGGGCAGCAAGCAGCATGTTGCCTGCCAGGCCCGTAGCTGCATCGAGCAGGGCCAGCACCTTCAGGCCCCAACAGCCTGGGGGCGGCCCAGGCGGGGGGCTGCTGCCAGCAGGGTTTCGGCCTGGGCCTGGAGCTCATCCTGGCAGCGACGCAGTTGCTGCTCCACCTCGCGCCGCGCCCGGCGCTGCTCCCGCTGGGCGGTGTCCACATCGTGGCCGGAGAGGCCCCAGAGCCGGCCCAGCAGGGCCCGATCGTCGCTGCCGCCGACGCTCTGGCCATAGATCAGCTGTTCGGCCACCATGCCCGCCTGCAGCACCCGACTCCAGCGGCGCAGCTCTTCTGGGGGCAACTTGGCGTAGGCCGGGGGCTCCAGCTCGGTGCTGCCACTGGTGTTCAGCCCCGCCCTCAGGCAAGCAAGGGAACCCACCAGCACCTGGCGCACCGCCATCGCCTCCTGCCGTGCCACCAGCACGTGGCCAGCTTCGTGAATGGCAATCCTGCGCAACCGCAGCTGGCCGCCTGGCAGGGCCTCGGCCAGCACATGCCCGCCACGCCCCCCGAAACGGGCCGCATCGAGGGTGAGGCTGCCCAGTCCCAGGGCAACCACCAGGGTGATCCACCAGGGCGAGAGACCCAGAGCCGGCCCCAGAATCGCCGCCAGACTCACCAGGGCAACTGCCAGGCCAGCCGCCAGCGGTTGGCTCATGATCCCCGCCCCCGGCCGCCCACCTAGGTAGCCGGCCGACTGACGGCACTGCCCAGGTGCCCACTCTTTTGGGCGGCCCCAGCTTGAGCGGAAGCAGTTTGGGCAGCCCCAGCCGGGCGTCCCTTGGCTGCCTTGCCTCCCTTGGCGGAACCGCCATCCCGACGGCCCTTGCCGCCCCGGGTGCCGCGCTGGGCAACCGGACCAATCACCTCGAAACTTTCCAGCTGCAGGAACTGGTCCGTGCGGCGCAGGTTGAGGGCGACGAAGTGGCGCAGGTGCTCGAGGGGCACCTCACCCTTGAGTTGCAATTTGAAGGGCACCGGGCGGCTGCCATCGGGGCGGGGCATCACACGCACCTTCACCACCAGGTCGCCGGTTTCGGGGCGGGTGTAGATCAGCTCACCTCGCACCGAGAAGTAGTCGTCCCCCTCTGGCAGGGCATCGGTTGAGGAACCAGCTTCCTGGTCTGGAGCGAGGGTGCTTGGCTCCCACACACCCACCATCTGCAGGTGCAAATCCCCGTCCTCCCGGGAGCGGGGATAGACCACCCAGAGGTGGGGCTCCTCCAGGTTGAGGTGACGCCGCATCAGGGTGAGCAGGCGGCCCAGAACCACCGCCTCGAGCTCGGCGCCCTCTGCAGTGCGGATGATCCCCCGGGTGAGCTGCTCGGCGTCTGTGGGCACATAGACACCTCGCACCACGCCTATGGCCCGGTACTGGGTGGGCTCGGTGACCGGAGCGATGGGATGTTCACGCATGGGTGGAGTTTAGGTTGCCCCGGTTAAGGCGGTAGGTGCAAACAGAGCGGGGCAGACTGGCTGGCAATACCAACCCCTGCGCCCATGCCGCCCGCTGCCAACCGCTCCGGGATCTGGAAGGGAATCGCCGCGGCCGCCTTGGGGCTGACTTGCATAGCTGGCGGCTGGTGGCTGGGCCAGCTGCAGAACGGCGCGGGCAACACCGATCAAGCGCGGCTCTCCCTGGAGCGGCAGGCCTCCGCTCTGCAACAGCAGCTCAACCTGGGCCAAGCCAGCCCGGCCGACCAGCAGCGGCTACTGGAGCTGCTGGTCGGCCTGGATCGCAAGCCTGAGGCCACGGTTTTGCTTGAACGGCTGGCCGATCAGCAACCCCAAAAGTGGCCCCTGAGGCTGCTGCTGGCCGAACTGCGGCGCGACCAACAGGATCGCAGCGGCGCCGAAAGAGAGCTGCGCCAGTTGCTCAACCTGCGCCCGGACCAGATCGAGGGTCTGCAGCTGCTGGCCCTGCTCCAACTTGAAACCGGCCGCAGCGCCCAGGCCCAGAAGCAGCTCGAAGCAGCCCTGAGCCGGGCCAGCAAGCCCCAGCTCAAACCCCAGGCCCTGGCCATCGGCCTCCTGCTGGCCAACGTGCTGCAGAAAAGTGGTCGGCCCGCCCAGGCGGATTCAGTACTGCTAGAGCTCGCCGCCGACTTCCCGACGGATCAGCGGCCCCTGCTGGCCCGCGCCCTGCTGCAACAGGAAGGGGGCGACCCCAAAGGGGCCCAACAATCTTTGGCCCAGGCGCGCAGCCGCAGGCCAGGGCCCAGCGATCCTCGCCTGGATCAGGTGGCCGCAGAGTGGCGGCTGGCCCCTCTCAGGGAGACTTCACCGTCGCAGCCGGGGAAGCAGATTGGGAATTGAAATCCTTGAGCGCCGCATCAACAGCGTCACCCGGCTGGGTGGCGTCGTCGAGGGAGTTGGCCTTACGCAACTTATTCATCAATTCGATCGGATTGGCCGAGTCCATTAGCGATCCGCTCCGGGTGGGTCCGGTGCCGTAATCGAGCTCCCTTTCCTGCTGGGGGCTGCTGATCGTCTGGCCGTAGCCCTTCTGCTGGGCCCTGACCGGCGCTCCCCCCGCCGCCATCCCGGCAAGCAGGACCGCACCGCTGAGGGCCATCAAGATTCTGGGGCTGGCCAGGGCAATTGCAGGCATGGTGAATTCGGTCCAGCTTGCGCAGATACTCAGCCTAGTTGCTTCCTCCACAGGCCATGCGGATCGCCACCTGGAACGTCAACTCCGTGCGCACCCGCCTCGACCAGGTGCTGGCCTGGCTGCAGCAGGAACGGCCCGAGGTGCTCTGCCTGCAGGAAACCAAGGTGACCGATGAGCTGTTTCCCCTGGAGGCCTTCGAGGGCCTGGGCTACGCCATGGCGATCAGCGGCCAGAAGGCCTACAACGGCGTCGCCATCCTCAGCCGCCTGCCCCTCGAAGACGTGCAGATCGGCTTTGACGCCCTGCTGCCCCACGACCCGGAATCGCCTGGCCTGAGTGAGCAGAAACGGGTGATCAGTGCCCTCATTGACGGCATCCGGGTGCTGAACCTCTACGTGCCCAACGGCAGTTCCCTCAAGAGCGAGAAGTACCCCTACAAACTTGAGTGGCTGGCCTGCCTGGGCCGCTACCTGGAAATTCAGGCCCAGCAGGGCGATCCCCTTTGCATGGTGGGCGACTTCAACATCGGTCTGGAAAGCCGCGACCTCCCCGATCCCGAGCGCCTCACTGGCGGCATCATGGCCAGCCCGGCCGAGCGCGAAGCCCTCAAGGCCGCCCTGGACGAACGGCTCAGCGATGTGTTCAGGGTGTTCGAGCCCGCCAGTGGCCACTGGAGCTGGTGGGACTACCGCAGCGGGGCATGGGACAGGGATCGGGGCTGGCGCATCGACCACATCTACCTCTGCCAAGAGCTGCTTGACTGCGCCACCGGCTGCGTGATCCACAAGGCCACCCGGGGCAACGAGCAACCCAGCGACCATGCGCCGGTGGTGGTGAACCTGGTGTGGCCTCCAGCCCAGGACGAGAACGGGCCCGAAGAGGACTTCTGAAAATGGTGTTTGTTGCGAGCTAAAACACCACCGCCGCCTCAGGCAGGGGCTTGCCCTGCTGCCGCAGGACGGTTTGGCGCCGCGCCGATTCGCCGCAACTGCTGGGCGTGGGGAAGATCTTGCCGGGATTGGCCAGGCCGCAGGGATCGAAGGCCTGGCGCACCAGCTGCATCGTGGCCAGGTCGTCGGGGCCGTACATCCAGTCGAGGTAACAGCGCTTGTCGGAGCCCACGCCGTGCTCGCCGGTGATGCTGCCGCCCACATCCACGCACAGCCTCAATATGGCTGCGCCCAGGGCCTGTACCCGCTCCTGCACGCCCGGCTCCCTGGCGGAATAGAGGATCAGGGGATGGAGGTTGCCGTCACCGGCATGGAACACGTTGGCCACCGGCATGCCGTGGCTGGCGCTGAGCTCTTCGATCGCAGCCAGCACCCGGGGCAGGCTGCTGCGCGGCACCACCCCATCCTGCAGGTAGTAGTTGGGAAAGCGGCGACCGAGAGCGGAGATGGCCGACTTGCGGCCCTTCCAGAGCAGGTTTCGTTCCTGTTCATCGGTGGCCTGCCGCATCGTGCGCGCCCCCGCTTGCTGGCAGAGAGCGCTGACGAGCTCCACCGAGGCGGACACCTCCCGCTCCTGGCCATCCAGCTCGATCAGCAGCAGCGCCGCCGCATCGCGGGGGTATTCATCCACCCCGAAATATTCATCCACCGCCTCGATTGTGAGGCGGTCCATCATCTCCATGCCGGAGGGCAGCACCCCGGCCGCTGTGACCAGCCGCACCGCCTCCCCTGCCGCCTCCATCGAGCTGAAGTCAGCCAGCAACACCGCCACGCTCTGGGGCGCCCGCAACAGCCGCAGGGTGATCGCCGTGGCAATGCCGAGGGTGCCCTCACTGCCGATGAAGGCGCCGCGCAGGTCGAGCTCGGCGGTTTCCTCGAGCTCACTGCCGAGCGTGGTCACCGTGCCGTCGGGCAGCACCACCTCCATGCCAAGCACATGGTTACTGGTGACGCCGTACTTGAGGCAGTGCACCCCGCCGGAGTTTTCAGCCACGTTGCCGCCGATGCTGCAGGCCACCTGGCTGGAGGGGTCTGGGGCGTAATAGAAGCCATCACCAGCCACCGCCCGGGTCACCCAGCTGTTGATCACGCCGGGCTGCACGGTGATGCGGCGATTCTCCAGATCCACCGCCAGCACCCGGCGCATGCGGCTGGTAACGATCACCAGGGCATCGGTTTCGGCCACCGCTCCGCCGGAGAGCCCCGTGCCGCTGCCCCGGTCCACGAACGGCACCTCCAGCTCGTGGCACAACCGCACCACGGCGGCCACCTGCTCCGTGCTCTCAGGCAACACCACCAAACGGGGCTGGTGGCGTTTCAGGGTGAGCCCATCGCAGTCGTAGGCCAACAACTCCTGGCGGGCCGACACCACGGCAGGGGCTGGCAACAACCGCCGCAGTTGCCGCTCCAACTCTGGCCAGTTGACGCCCAAAGCACCCGTGGCATTCCCGCTGAACTTACCGGAATCGACAGGGTCCGGTTTTGAGTCAGGATGGAAGACGGTTTTCTACCTCTGCGGATTCCGCTTTGACCTCGGCTGCCACCTCCGCTCCGGCTTCGGGTTCTGCCCTGAACACCACCCGTTCCCAGGAGATCTTCCA
>NZ_JAGQCR010000118.1:0-9634 GCF_024346295.1 Cyanobium sp. BA20m-14 | reverse complement strand
ACGCTGTGAGGTTGCCCGAGCTCTGGCCGTCGGGGAGGTGGGCCCGCGCTACCTGCTGTTGGATGAACCCTTCGCTGGGGTTGATCCAATTGCTGTTGGAGATCTGCAAAGCTTAATTCAGCAGTTGCGCTCTCGTGGGATGGGATTGCTGATTACCGATCATAATGTCAGAGAAACCTTGGCGATCACTGATCGCGCCTATATTCTTTCTGAGGGTCGTATATTAGCTTCCGGCACATCCCACTCCATTGCGGCTGATCCCCTCGTGCGCCGCCACTACCTAGGTGAGGATTTTAAAATTTGAAGATTCCCTCAATTCCAAAAATAATTTGCCGTCAATGGGCAAGGTTCCCAATATTGGATCGGTGGATTTTGTCCGAACTTATCCCCCCCCTATTGTTTGGTATCGGCGCATTCACTGCCGTAAGTTTCTCGGTGGGCGCTGTTTTTGAGATTCTACGTCGCATTTCGGAAACCTCAGTACCGCTTAGTGATGTCGTAAAGATACTTTTGCTCCAGCTTCCGTCTTTTATGGTTATTTCTTTTCCGATGGCTACTTTAATGGCCGCCCTGCTTAGCTATGGCAAACTAGCTTCAACTAGTGAGCTCACCGCTTTGCGAAGTGTTGGGGTATCGGAATGGCGCATGGTGGTGCCTGGGGTTTCGTTGGCATTAGTCATGATGCTTTTGACCTTGACATTTAATGAGTGGGTTGTACCCAATACTATGTACCAGTCCAAGGCCCTGCTTGACCGCTCCCTTGGTAGGGCCATCATTGGCCAGTCTGCTGAAAATATAACTTACTCTAAGTTTGGAGAGATCAAAAATGGTGAGGCTCCGGCCTCTAGGGGGCTCACTACCTTTTTTGCTGCCCGGGAGTACAAGGAAGGAAACATGTCCGGGATTACCGTTCTCGATTTCGCTGATACCAACCGTCAAATTTTACTGCAGGCCCAATCGGGAAGTTGGCTTGAGAGCGAGGGCAGCTGGGAATTCAGGGATGGAGTTATATCTGTATTGCCCTCAGGTAAGGATAAGCAGTTAACAACAGGAGCTTTTGAGAAATATGTTTTTAAGCTCGGCATGGAGCCTATCCAAGCCGCGAAGCTACCTAAGGATTTTGATGTTTTCTCCAATACCCTCACCGTCGGTCAAGCAATGACTGCAGAGCGCCTGCTCAGGGAGTCTGGACAGACAAAGCGGGCTCGCAAATTCCAGGTGCGAATCCAGGAGAAATTTTCTTTCCCCGCCGTCTGTCTCGTTTTTGGCTTGCTGGGCTCCACCCTTGGCAGCCGACCAACTTCTCGGCAGAGCAGCAGCAAGGGCTTTGGTATGACGGTGATTTTCCTTTTTGTTTACTACCTCGGTGCCTATATCTTCAGTATGATCGGCGTCAACGGCTTTTTGCCCCCATTTGTTGCTGCGTGGTCACCTGTTTTATTAGGGCTGGGCACGGGATCATTTATTCTATATCGCTCCAGTCGATAGGCATCAAGTATTGTCTACCTGTCTTCGGGTTTTTCGATCTCGCTGCGCGGTTGACGTCTAAGCCCTCACCGTGACTTTCTTAGACATCATGCAACATGGCATCTTTTTTTAATTATTGTATGAGCCAATTGCCTCTAGCTGGTCCTGGTTTCAATTAAGCTGTCAGAACGCTGAATTGTCGCTAATGCTGCCGGATCCTGTCATTGCCCTAGGCCTTGCAGCCTTTGCCATGTTGCTGTTGGTATTGCCCCTGGCCTTCTGGGCCTTGAGCGGTGGCCACTCCAGCAAGGCGGTCCGCCTGCTCGTAGCTGCAGCCAACCTCTGCTTGACGGCCCAGCTGGTGCTGCGTTGGTGGGATTCGGGCCATTTCCCGATCAGCAACCTCTATGAGTCCCTCTGTTTTCTGGCCTGGGCCTGCACCCTGACCCAGCTACTTGTGGAACGAAACTGGCCTTCCCCTTTGGTGCCTGCCGCAGCGACCCCAATGGCCCTTGGCTGTGTGGCTTTTGCCAGTTTTGCCCTGCCGGATCGGCTGCAGGAGGCCTCTCCCTTGGTTCCGGCGCTGCGCTCCAGCTGGTTGGTCATGCACGTCAGCGTGATCATGGTCAGCTACGCGGCTTTGCTGGTGGGATCCCTGTTGTCGCTGGCGGTGCTTTTCACAGATCGTGGCAACAGTCTCGAGCTGCGCAGCAGTTCCATTGGCAGCGGTGGCTATCGCCAGGCCACGCTGGTCACAGCAGCCGACGGCAGTGGTTCTGGGGTGGCCCCACTCCAGCTAAGCAGTGTGGCCATGCCGGTAGTAGAGCAACTTGATTCCCTCAGTTACCGCACTATCACCGTGGGGTTCCTGTTGCTTTCAGTTGGGTTGGTAAGTGGGGCGGTGTGGGCAAATGAGGCATGGGGTAGCTGGTGGAGCTGGGATCCCAAGGAAACCTGGGCCCTTATTTGCTGGCTCGTATACGCGGCCTACCTCCACACCCGCCTGATTCGCGGCTGGCAGGGCCGCAAGCCTGCGCTTGTTGCAGCGGCAGGCTTGGTGGTGATTGCGGTTTGCTATATCGGCGTCAACCTATTGGGTATCGGTCTGCACAGCTACGGATGGTTTTTTGACAGCTAAGAGCCGCTAGCTACGAGCTCTAAGCTAGCAGCCATGCCTCCTATGCCACTACGGCGCTGGGGCGCTTGCTGTTGCGAATGCCGGTGATAGCGGCCCCATAGTCCGGCTGGTTGAAGATCCCCGAACCGCTCACGATCGCGTTGGCTCCGGCCTCGATCACCTTCCAGGCATTTTCCGCCTTGATGCCCCCATCCACCTCGATCCAGGGGTCCAGACCCCGTTCATCGCACATCCGGCGTAGGGAGCGGATTTTCTGAACCTGGTTCTCGATAAAGCTCTGACCGCCAAAGCCCGGGTTGACGCTCATGATCAACACCAGATCACACAGCTCCAGGCAATACTCGAGGCTGTCCAGGGGTGTGCTGGGGTTGAGCACGGCACCGGCCAGTTTGCCGAGATCCTTGATCTGGGCCAGGTTGCGGTGCAGGTGGGGACAGGCCTCCACCTGCACGGAAATGATGTCGGCGCCGGCATTGGCGAAGTCGGCGACGTAGTTCTCCGGCTCCACGATCATCAGGTGCACGTCGAGGGTCTTGCTGGTAACCGGTCGCAGGGCCTTCACGATCAGGGGACCGATCGTGATGTTGGGCACGAAGCGGCCATCCATTACGTCTACGTGAATCCAGTCAGCGCCTGCTTCGTCGACGGCACGCACGTCTGCGCCAAGACGGGAGAAATCTGCGGAGAGGATCGATGGAGAGATCACCAGGGGCTTGGTGCTCATGCTGGAGTGACTGTGCGGCGGGTTTAATTGTAGGTAGTTGCTGGGAGGGCCATCGGCACTGATACAGTTGCGGCCGCTTCAAGACTGAAAGGCCCGGCAGCAGCAGGACTCTGCTCCCCTCTCCTGCCCGGCCCTAGCCACTCCCTGAAGCCCATTCCCCTGCCGGATCACCGTGGATCGCACCCTCATCCAGGAAATTCTCGAGGTCGTTGAGCAAGCCGCCATCGCCTCAGCCGAGCTGACCGGCTTGGGCAAGAAAGATGAAGCCGATGCAGCTGCTGTGGAGGCCATGCGCACGCGCATGGGCCAGATCCAAATGCAGGGCCGCATCGTCATCGGCGAGGGAGAGCGCGATGAGGCCCCCATGCTCTACATAGGAGAGGAGGTCGGCAGCGGCACTGGCCCTGGGGTCGACTTTGCGGTGGATCCCTGCGAGGGCACCAATCTCTGCGCCAACAGCCAGCGGGGATCGATGGCTGTGCTGGCTGCCTCCGATCGGGGTGGGCTTTTCAATGCCCCTGACTTTTACATGAAGAAATTGGCAGCTCCGCCGGCAGCCAAGGGCAAAGTTGATATCCGCAAGTCTGCTACTGAGAACATCGCCATCCTCAGCCAGTGCCTAGGTCTGGCCGCCAGCGAGCTCACGATCGTGGTGATGGAAAGGGCCCGCCACAAGGACCTGATTGCCGAGATCAGGTCCACAGGTGCCCGGGTGCAGCCGATCTCCGATGGGGACGTGCAGGCCGCCATTGCCTGTGGCTTCGCCGGCACCGGTACCCACTGCCTGATGGGTATTGGGGCAGCCCCCGAAGGGGTAATTTCTGCGGCCGCCATGCGTGCCCTCGGTGGCCACTTCCAGGGGCAGCTGGTCTATGACCCCGCCGTCGCCCAAACCTCTGAATGGGCCGATTACACCAAGGAGGGAAATATCGCCCGCCTCAATGAAATGGGGATCACGGATGTCGATAAAATCTATGAAGCCGAGGAACTTGCTTCCGGGGAAAATGTCGTGTTTGCCGGAAGTGGCATCACTGACGGCCTGCTCTTCCATGGAGTTAAGTTTGAGAAGGATTGCACCCGCACCAGCTCCCTGGTGATCAGCACCCTCGACAACTCCGCCCGCTTCACCAACACCATCCACATCAAGCCAGGTGCCACAAACATCGCCCTGAGCTGACACCTACGCCAACCGAGTACAGCCGCCAGCCTTCATGCACATTGCCGTCGTAGGCCTCAGTCATCGCACGGCCCCAGTGGAGATCCGGGAGCGTCTCAGCATCCCGGAGCAGAGCATGGAGGCTTCGCTCCAACTGCTTAAGGCTGACGACCAGGTGCTTGAGGCCTCAATCCTCAGCACCTGCAACCGGCTGGAGATCTACACCCTGCTCAGGAACCCCGAGCAGGGCATCGCCTCGATCGGTTCGTTCCTGAGCCAGCACTCGGGCCTGGCCGTTGACCAGCTCGTTCCCCACCTCTTTACCTTCCATCACGAGGAGGCGATCGCCCACTTGTTGCGGGTCTCGGCGGGACTGGACTCCTTGGTGCTGGGTGAAGGACAGATCCTTGCCCAGGTAAAGAAGATGGTGCGCCTGGGCCAGGAGCACCATTCCGTTGGCCCCATTCTCAATCGCCTGCTGAACCAGGCGGTGAGCAGTGGCAAACGGGTTCGCACGGAAACAAACCTGGGCACCGGAGCGGTGTCGATCAGCTCCGCAGCGGTGGAACTTGCCCAACTCAAGCTTGGTCAGGCCCGCGGTATCGATGAACTTGTGCCCCTGGACCAGGAGCAGGTGGCGGTGGTGGGAGCTGGCCGGATGGCCCGCCTGTTGCTACAGCACCTCCAGGCCAAGGGTTGCCGTGGGGTGGTCCTGCTCAACCGCACGGTCGCCAGGGCAGAGCTACTGGCCGCTGATCTCCCGGCCCTACCTGTTCAGTGCCGGCCCCTCGATGACCTGGATCACTGCCTGAGCACCTGTTCACTGGTGTTCACAAGCACCGCCGCCGAAACCCCAATCATCTCGGCAGCCAGGCTTGGCGGCCTGAACAGACGATCCAGCCTGATGCTGATCGACATCGGTGTGCCTCGCAATATCGCCGCTGACACCTCGGCACTGGCGGGCGTCCAGTCCTTTGACGTGGATGATCTGCAGGAGGTTGTCAACCGCAACCAGGAAGCCCGCAGGGAGATGGCCGCTGAAGCAGAGGTACTGCTGGAGCAGGAGGCCAAGCTGTTTCTGGAATGGTGGGATGGCCTGGAGGCGGTGCCCGTTGTGAACCGGCTGAGACGCCAGCTGGAGGACATCCGCGAGCAGGAACTTCAGAAAGCCCTGAGCCGCATGGGCCCAGACCTCTCGGTTCGGGAACGCAAAGTGGTGGAGGCTTTGAGCAAGGGAATCATCAACAAGATCCTCCATACCCCCGTGACCAACCTGCGGGCGCCCCAGCCGCGCCAGCAACGGCACAGTGCGATGCGGGTGCTGCGCGAGCTCTTTGAGCTCAATGACCATCCCCCCGAGCCCTGAGCTGGGCCGTTTCCCCTGCCGGCTTGGCTGGTTCGGTCGCCTCTGCAACAGTTCGTGCCACCGCTGACCAAAAGGCTCGCCCTCGGGCCAGCTGCTCCAGTACGGTCAGCCCCAAGACCCGCCGGCAGCAAGGTTTATGAAGCGTGTACTGGCGATCATTCTCGGTGGCGGCGCTGGAACCCGCCTCTTTCCGCTCACCAAAATGCGCGCCAAGCCAGCTGTGCCGCTGGCAGGTAAGTATCGACTGATCGATATTCCCATCAGCAATTGCATTAACTCAGAAATTAATAAAATTTATGTGTTAACCCAGTTCAACAGCGCCTCGCTCAACCGTCACCTGACGATGAGCTACAACCTTTCGGCCGGGTTCGGCCAGGGGTTTGTTGAAGTTCTGGCGGCCCAACAAACCCCGGATAGCCCCAGCTGGTTTGAAGGCACCGCCGATGCCGTCAGGAAGTACCAGTCCCTCTTCCATGAATGGGACGTGGACCACTACCTGATCCTCTCTGGGGATCAGCTCTACCGGATGGACTACGGCCGCTTCGTCCAGCACCACATAGATACCGGCGCCCAGCTGACCGTGGGCGCCTTGCCAGTGGATGCCGCCCAGGCAGAAGGATTCGGGTTGATGCGCACCAGCGCTGATGGACGCATCCAGGAATTCAGGGAAAAGCCAAAGGGTGAAGATCTGGCCCAGATGCGAGTCGATACCCAGGCCCTGGGCCTCTCCGCCGAGGAGGCACTCAAGCGGCCCTATCTGGCCTCGATGGGTATTTATGTGTTCAGCCGCGAGACGATGTTTGATCTGTTGAATAATCATCCTTCCTCGACGGATTTTGGCAAGGAAATTATTCCGGCTTCGTTAAAGCGTGGTGACCGGCTCCAGAGCTACTTGTTTGATGACTACTGGGAAGATATTGGTACTATCGGTGCCTTTTATGAGGCCAATCTTGCCCTCACCGACCAGCCCAACCCGGCATTTTCCTTCTACGATGAGCAGTTCCCGATTTACACACGCCCCCGCTACCTACCACCCAGCAAGCTCCAGGATGCCCAAGTAACTGCCTCGATCATCGGCGAGGGTTCCCTGCTTAAGGCCTGCAGTATTCACCACTGCGTGCTGGGTGTTCGCTCCCGGGTAGAGGACGAGGTGGTGCTTCAAGACACCCTGTTGCTGGGAGCGGACTATTTCGAATCCGCTGAGCAACGGCTCGCCTTGCGTCAACAGGGAGGGATACCCGTGGGGGTGGGCAAGGGCACCACGGTGAAGCGGGCCATCCTCGACAAGAACGTGCGCATAGGCAATAATGTGACGATCGTCAACAAGGACCACCTGGAGGAGGCCGATCGGCCGGAGCTCAGCTTCTACATCCGCAACGGCATCGTGGTGGTTGAGAAAAATGGCTCAATTGCCGATGGCACCGTCATTTAGGGCCCCGAACCAGTAGGCCGATCCTGTCCCATGCCAGGGGTTGCTGACAAGGTTGCCACCAAGTTGTGACGGAACATCAGGCCCCAGGCCGCCCCTAGCCACACTGAGGCGCAAACGGTTTCAGTTTCAGCCATGGGCAAGGCGCATTTCGGCCTGATCGGGCTCGGGGTAATGGGTGAAAACCTAGTGCTCAATGCCGAGCGCAACGGTTACTCCTCGGTCGTCTACAACCGCACCTACGCCAAAACGGAAGATTTCCTGGCTGGTCGAGGTGCCGGCAAGGACATCGTCGGCGCAGCGACCCTGCAGGACTTTGTGGGGGCACTGGAGCGCCCGCGGCGGATCCTGATGATGGTCAAGGCCGGCCAGCCCGTTGACGACACCATTGATGCGATCTCCCCCTACCTGGAAGAAGGGGACCTGCTTATCGACGGGGGCAATTCCCTCTATGCCGATACGGAACGTCGGGTGGCGGAGCTGGAACGCAAAAGCTTCGGCTACATCGGCATGGGTGTATCCGGCGGAGCCAAAGGGGCCCTTGAAGGGCCAAGCATGATGCCCGGTGGCACCAGGGCCGCCTACGACGCCATTGAACCCCTGGTGCGCAAGATGGCCGCCCAGGTAAGTGATGGGCCCTGTGTCACCTACATAGGCCCCGGCGGTGCCGGCCATTTCGTCAAGACCGTTCACAACGGTATCGAATACGGCATCGAGCAGATCCTGGCTGAGGCCTACGACTTGATGAAGCGGATCGCCGGCATGAACGGCGACCAGATGGCCGATGTGTTGGCTGGCTGGAATGAGACCGAAGAACTCGCCTCCTTCCTGGTGGAGATCACCGAAGTCTGCCTGCGCACCAAGGATCCGGAGACCGGCGCCGATCTGGTCGAGGCGATCGTGGATGCGGCCGGCCAGAAAGGCACGGGCCTTTGGACCGTGGTCAGCGCCCTGGAGATGGGGGTGCCCGTACCGACCATCTACGCAGCTCTCAATGCCAGGGTGTTGAGCTCCCTGCGCCCCGAACGGCTTGCCGCTGAAGCCCTGCTGCCCGCGCCCCCAGCCCATTCCTTTTCCCTCGGTGAGCCGGCCGATGGCATGGCCCCCCTGCGCGATGCTTGCATCGCAGCCTGCATCGTCAGCTACGGCCAGGGCATGGCCCTGCTGCAGGAAGCTTCAAAGCTGCACGATTACAACCTCAATTTCTCGGCGATCGGCCAGATCTGGAAGGGAGGTTGCATCATTCGGGCCCGATTGCTGCAACGCATTCAAAATGCCTACAGCGCCAACCCCACCCTGGCGAACCTGGTGCTTGATCCCTGGTTTGCCGAGCAAATCAACAGGCGACTGCCCGGCCTGCGCCAGGTGGTGGCTGGTGCGGCCCTGGCGGGCATACCCGTGCCCTGCCTGAGCAGCACCCTCGACTACATCGACAGCTACCGAAGCGGCCGCCTCCCCCAGAACCTGGTGCAGGCGATGCGGGACTGCTTCGGCTCCCACACCTATGAGCGCACCGACAAGCCCGGCAGCTTCCACACCGAATGGCTTGACTGAATGACTGGTTCCCATCCCCCCTTGCCCTTTTGCCCATGACCTCCTCGCCCGCCCCGCCACCGAGCTATCGGGTGGTGGTGGCCGACTCGGCTGAAGATCTGGCCCGTCGCACGGCCCAGACGATCGGCTCGGCGTTGGATTTGGTGCTGGCGCAGCGGGATCGGGCCCAGATCGCCTTGGCGGGGGGTGGTACTCCCCGAGCTGCCTATTGCCATCTGGCCCAGCAGCATCTGCCCTGGGGGCGTGTGGATGTGTTGTTGGGTGATGAGCGCTGGGTTCCAGCGGACGATCCCTCCAGCAACGCCCGCATGGTGCGAGAAACCCTGATGGCGGCCGAACCCGGCAGCCATGCTTGCCTGCATGCTGTGCCAACTGACCTGCCAACCCCGGAGCAGGGCGCTCAGGCCTACGCAGAGCTGCTGCACCATCTCTGTGGGGGCGAGCCGCCAGCCCTGGATTTGGTGCTCCTGGGCCTCGGCGACGATGGCCACACAGCTTCTTTGTTTCCGGGAACAGCCGCTCCCCTCGTGGTGGATCGCTATGTGACCCTCGGGGAGGGCAAGGGTCTGCCGCGGGTAACCCTCACCGCACCGACCCTCTCGGCGGCTCGGCAGGTGATATTCCTAGTGAGCGGCAGCGGCAAGGTGGAGGCGCTCAGGCGTTTGCTCGATCCCCTGGAGGCCCCGGAGCGCACCCCCGCAAAGCTCGTGCGCCCCAGCGGCGAAGTGCTGATCCTGGCTGATCGGGCAGCGGCTGCGGGCCTGGAGCCGTGATAACCATCGCCAGCGGGGATGGCTTTA